>NZ_LEKG01000230.1:0-10804 GCF_001029515.1 Micromonospora sp. RV43
CCTGACCGGCGAATTCCCCTACCTCGCCGACGCCAACGGCGACGGCAAAGACGACCTCATCGTCTTCACCAAAAACACCACCAACGACATCTACGTCGCACTCTCCACCGGCACCACATTCGCCCCCAGCACCAAATGGCACGACTACTTCGGCCTCACCAGCGAAACCACACTCTGAGCCCCAGGAGGAACCATGCCGCACGACCGGAACATCTCCCCCACGGTGAGCCGCCGGCGGCTGCTCACCGGCGCCGCCGCGGTCGCGGCGACCGGCGCCCTCGCCGGCGCCTTCACCGCGCCGTCCGCGGCCAGTGCAGCCGTCAACGGGTACGGCCTGCGCATCGTCGACCGCAACGAGAACGGCGGCCGGTTGCAGTACTACCGTTTCGCCACCGACGCGATCGAGTGGGATCCGGCGGTGAACGTGCTGCTGCCCGACGGCTACCACACCAGCCGCAAGCGTTACCCGGTGTTGTATCTGCTGCACGGCGGCAACGCGGACTTCCGCACGTTCCACCTCCAGGACAACATCATCAACCTCACCGCGGGCCGCGAGATCATCGTCGTCATGCCAGACGCCTCCACTGGCTGGTACAGCAACCCGGTCAGCACCAATGTCGGGCCGCGCAACTGGGAGACGTTCCACATCGCCCAGTTGCTCCCCTGGATCGAGGCCAACTTCCGCACATTCCCCGAGTACAACGGCCGCGCCGTGGCCGGCTTCTCGATGGGCGGCTTCGGGGCCCTCAAGTACACGGCGAAGTACTACGGCCACTTCTGCTCGGTCAGCTCCCACTCCGGGCCGGCCAGCCTGCGCCGCGACTTCGGCCTGGTCGTGCACTGGGCGAACATCACCTCGGCCGCGCTCGACCTCGGCGGCGGCACCGTGTACGGCGCGCCCCTGTGGGACGAGGCACGGGTCAGCGCGGACAACCCGATGGAGCGCATCGAGAGCTACCGCAACAAGCGGATCTTCCTGGCGGCCGGCACGTCACCCGACCCGGTCAACTGGTTCGACTCGGTCAACGAGGGTCAGGTACTGGCGGGCCAGCGCGAGTTCCGGGGAGCGCTCAGCCGGGCTGGCATCCCGCACGAGTGGCGCGAGGTGCCGGGCGGCCACTACTTCCGCCACGAACTGTTCGTCCAGGACCTCGCCGGCATGCTCGGCCGGCTGCGCCGCGCCGGCTGACCCACCGGACCTGCGGCGCGTGGCAGGCCGCCACCAATCCGGCGACGGCCTGCCACGCCCGGTCGGCGGACCGCACGCCGCGCGTCCAAGGGGGCTCAGCCCGATCATGAAGTCATCCTCCGCCACCGCGCCGAGGCTACCGACCGCTCAACACGCCTTCTCGACACGGCGGGCCGGGTCGAGAAATTCCGCGCCAAGTACGCCCGTCGCGAACCCCGGGAGCCGCGCTGACCGAGGCGCGCATGCTGCTGCGCGCCGGGTACGCGATGCGCGGCGTCCGTCCGTCCACGACGAGGTTGCTGGTCGAGATCGTGGAGAGGTATCCCCGCCCTGGTACGTGGTCGCGGCTGACGCGACGCCGGCTGGATACTGCCCAGGTGCGGGCTCAGCGGCCGGGACCACCCAGGTCGAGCCGGTCCTCGCGCACCCGGTCGGCCAACTCCAACTTCGTCCGGGTCGGGCGGCCCACCTCGGCATACTTGCGTTTGACCCGTTCCAGATACTCGCGCGCGGTCCCGTAGGCCACGCCCGCGCGGCGCGCGGCGGCCGCCAGGGTGGCCCCGGAGGCGTACGCGGTGAGCACCGCGCGCTCCTGCGGGGACAGCCGCGGCCGGTCGGCGCGGGCGTCGCGGCTGAGCACGAACGCGAGTTCCGGACTGATCGCCGACCCGCCGGACGCCACCTCGCGGATCGCCTCCACCAGCACGTCCAGGGGATGGCTCTTGGTGAGGTAGCCGGCCGCCCCGGCACCGATCGTGGCCAGCACGCCGTCGGCGTCGGGGACCGCCGAGACGACCAGCACCCGCCCGCCGCCGGCCCGGACACGCGCCACGTTGTCCGCCGGGTCGGATCCGTCGCGCAGGTTGAGATCGAGCAGGACCACCCGGGGCGCGTCCGCACCGCCGAGTCCGTCGAGATAGCCGTCGACCGTGGCGGCGACCTGCACCAGGCAGACGTCCTCGACCGGTGCCAGCCAGGTACGCAGCCCGTCGAGCAGCATCCGGTCGTCGTCGATCGCGGCGACAGTGATCATCCGGCCCTCTCACCCGGCCGCCGACGTCCACGCGCCGGGCGGCCAGCTCATCTCGACGGTGGTGCCCTGACCTGCTCCGCTGTCCACCAGCACCTCGCCGCCGGCCTCACCGATCCGCGCGCGCACCGACCGGGACAACCCTAGCCCTGGCCGGATCCGGTCCGGGTCGAAGCCGCGCCCGCGGTCCGCCACCGTGACCCGCAGCCTCGCCGGGTCCGGGTCGTCCGTCCCCGCCGCCGGGCCGGCCACCGTCACCAAGGCGGTCGAGGTGCCGCTGTGCCGGATCACGTTGTTGAGCGCCTCCCGGACCGCGCCGGTGAGCGCTCGCACCACGGCCGGCGGCACGTCCGGCGGGACGTCGGTGACCCGCAGGTGCACCCGCAGGCCGGTCGGCGCCAACTCCCGGATGACCGTGGTGAGCTCGCCGACCAGCCGCATCCCGACCGCGGAACCGGCGGACGCGATCAGGCCACGCAGATGGTCGGCGTCAGCGGCGAGTCGACGCCGCACCACCGGATCACCGGTGTCGACCGCGCCACGGGCGACCGCGTCCAGCGTGGACAGCACGGTGTCGTGCAACATGCGGTGCTGCTGTGCCACCTCCGAGGCGTAGGCGGCGTGCGCCGCGATCCGCTGCCCAGCCTCGGCCAACGCCGCCTCCGCCTTCACCGCCCGTACGGTCGCCCGGTCGGCGCGCAGTGCGGCCTGCCGCAGGGCACCGACCACCAGGCCGGCGGCCGCCGGCACACCCACCAGTGCCAGCAGGTTCCCCGCCGCCCCGGACAGCGCCGCCGGACCCAGGGAGACCGTGGCGTGCACCCCGAGCAGGTAGCCGACCGCCAGCGCGGCGTACCAGGCGAGGGCCTGACGACGCGACAGTGCCAGCGCGACGGTCAGGCCCGCGCCGATCGCGGCCGGCAGGGCCGGATGGCTGAACCCGGTGCCGTGGCCCGGCCGGGTGAGCAGGCCGCCGGCCACGAGGGCGACCAGCGCCACCGTCGCGTCCAGCCCGGCGACCCCCCGGCCCACCGCGCCCTGTCCGTGGACCCACACCAGCACGCCGACCACCGCGAGAGTCTGGACCGCGTACACCGTCACCGCCGCCGGCACCGACCGCAGTCCGGCCGTGCCGCCGGTGAGGACCGCGACCGGCCAGGCGGCGACCTGGCAGATCCGCACCACGACGAACAGCCCGATCAGGCCGGTGGTCAGCGGAATCGCCGGGGAAGGGCCGGGACCGGAGCGGGAAGCGGGCGGAGCGACGGCGGCCGTGGCAGTCATGGCACTCAGCATGCCGGACCGGGCCGGACCGCTGTCGGCAGGACTGCCGACAGCAGTTCGTCCGTCGTGCGGGGGTGCGACCGCACCAGGCATGATCGGGACGGCTCCACCGAATCCTGGTACGACCGGAAGGACAGGCAGATGAGATGTCTCCAGCGGAAGCTACCCGCGCTGGCCGGGATCGCGCTGCTGATCGCGGCGCCCGGTTGCGGCAACCCGGCCGTGCCGGTGAGCGGACCGGACAGCGCCACCCCCACGAGCACGGCTGCCCCGGCGAGCCTGCCGGGCAGCGACCAGGGCGACCGGGTCGAGGTGGACGGCCGGACTGTCGCCGGGGTGGCACCGGGGTGGCACCGGGGCTCGGGTTCCCCGCCGGCAGCAAGGTCGACACCGCGTTCGGCGACCCTGGCTCGGCCACGGTGATCCTCACCGCTCCTCCGCCCGAGCAGGTGCTCGCCCACTACCGCCAGGCGGGCCCGCCGGCCGGATACCCGGTGGGCACCGACACCGGTCAGACTCTGCACCTCGACGGACGCGGGTGGACCGTCGAGGTCATCGCCACCTCGCGCGACACCACAGTCACGTTCGCCCGCAACCGGCCGGCCGAGCAGTCGACCGCGCCGCCACAGGCGGAGGAGCCGGCGCTGACCGGCCGGGATCTGGGCGTGACGAACCTGCCGTTCAACTTCCGGTTCCCGCCGGGCAGCCAGGTGCGCGACCTCTCCGACACCGCCGCCGGCGCCCGGCTCACCCTGGTCGAGCCCGACCCTCAGCGGGTACTCGCGTTCTACCGCACCGCCCTGCCCCAGGGATTCTTCGACGTCACGGGCGACCGCACGACCGGCGGGACCACCATCATCACGTTCGAGAAGGACGACGGTGAGTGGACCGGCACCATCGAGGCTACGGACGACCGGGTCACCGTCAGCACGGTCCATCGTCGATAGGACGACCCTTCCGGCGGCCGGCACGTTCCCGTCCGACGGGCTTCGACGACGAACCGGGGCGGTGAAGGGCAACCGTCGGTGGCGTCAGCTGCGGGGGCCCGGACCGGCCACCTGCGTACCCTGGTCGCGCCGTACCCATCTGGCATCCTTCCGGGACACCCTGCGATCGACGAGCGCCAGCACCGTTGCGGGCCGGGCGAGGGCGAGGGCGGTTGGTCGAGCCGATGCTCATGCTCTGGCCTGCGAACGATGGCGTCGCCAGACGGCAACAACCCCCCGATGTGAGCCCGATCATCGATGCACGAGCACCCTATCCGACTGGGGAGTCGAGGAGAACTGGAGCGCTCCGGGTACGCGCTGCCCTCGAACCGGCGGCGTTCGCCACCGGTCTGGGTGTCGTGACCGCACCGCACGGCCGGCGCGTCCCGGCCGGACGGGGCAGGTCCGGCCGGGGGTCACCACGGGTTCGCCGGCGCCACCAGCAGCAGGCCGGTCGCGGGCAGCCCGGTGGTACCGCCCGTGGTACGGCCCGCCGTTGTCGCGCCGGCCTGCCGGGGCCGGTTGGCCTCACCCGGCTCGACGGCGTGCCCACGCTCGTCGTCTTCTGATCGTCCGCGGCCGTGGGCCGCTCTGCCTGCTCGGCTCCCCGCTCGCGCCTGTCCAACGTGTGTCATGCCGACTCGACTGTGAGGATGATCGGGTGCTGCCCGGTGCTCGGGTCTGACCCGCGTTACGGCCGGCCCTTCAGTGCCTTGAGTTTGATCTGTCGGCTCGAGTCCCGGGGGCTTGCTGCCGCCGGACCGGCGCGACGTGTCCCGATAGGGGCTCCCGCCAACAAGGCGCCGTCACAGCCTGACCATCCTTGCCGGCCCGGCGACGGCCATCCGCTCCCGAGCCGTCAGGAGCCGAACAACCCCGCCCAGCTCGTCGCACCTGCGCGACCTCCGGCACCACCAGTTGTTCTTCGCCGACATGGACCGGCGGACGGCCAGGCCCCGGGCTGCGCCGCGACCCTACGGAGCCAAGGGCCGGCCTCTCAAACCACCACCACCGCCGGCCGCCCGGCCGGTCACTGGATGGATCCAGCCGCCGCTGCTCGACGCCGAAGTGCGCAGCTACCGCTACGCCGCAATCGATCTGCGGCACGGCCCCGCGCCGGACAACCCCTGGCTGGCCTGGGTACTGCACCTGGCCCACACCAACGCGGAAGCCCGTGGCTGGACCCCGGTCACACGCCGGGGAATGCAACGGGTACTGGTAATGCTGCTCGCCGACTACCAGGAAGGCGATCTGATCCGGGTCAGCGGCTTCGCGGACATCGTCGTGCGCCGCTGCACCAACCTCGACTGCGTCATCGAGATCCTCGCCACCTTGGCCGTCGTTGACGATGACCGACCGGCCGCCCTCGAACCATGGCTGCACGCCAAACTCGCCCACCCTCGCCCCGCCCATTCGGCGCGATGTGCTGCGGTGGGCCCGGTCCTGCGCGATGGCGGACCACACGTCCGCGCCCGGCGCGTCGAGACCGTTCGCGGCTATGTTGCCGCTACCGTGCCCGCGCTGACCGACTGGGCGTGGCATCGCGAGCACCTGCGGGAGGTCACCCGCCGCGACGTCAGCACGTATCTGGACAGGCTGCACGGCAACCCACGCCAGACCGCGACCACGCCCTGCGGTCGCTTTTCGGCTGGGCCAAGCACAGCAACCTGATCTTTCGTAATCCGACCGCCCGGGTCAGAGGGCCACGCGTCGATGACGCGATCTGGCAGCCCCTGCGTCCCGACGAGCTGAACCAGGCCGTTACAGCCGCGACAACCCCGCAGGCCCGGCTCTTCCTCGTACTGGCCGCGGTCCACGCGGCGCGCCCCGGCCAGATCCGCGCGATGCACCTCGACGACGTCGACCTGCCTGGCCGGCGCATCACCATCGCCGGTCACGACCGCCCGCTCGACGAGCTGACCCACCACGCACTGCTCGACTGACTCGACTACGGGCGCCGTCATTGGCCGAACACCGCCAACCTGCACCTGCTCGTCAGTACCGAAAGCGCACTGTGGCACGGCGGGTCAGCCACACCTGCGTTTCACGCTGCCCGCCTCCGGTCTGGCCTCGCCGCATCTGGTCTACGGCGAGCGACCCTTCGACGTCTCCGCGAACTCGTTACGGCTGCTGACCACCGTCCCGGAGCCGCTGCCGGTCGACGGGCCGGCGCTCGGCGGTGGTCCGCCGCGTCGGCGGATCGCGCTGTCAGAGTTGACCGCGATCCTGATGCATCTTTCCTGCGGCTACGCCGTGAGTGACCGGGTGGCGGCAGCTCACCGACAGTGCCCGAGGTGGCGGTCCGCCTGGGTAGTCGGAGCGGTCGGGGTGCTCCTGCCCGGGACTGCACCAGCGGCTTACCGGCTGCGCGGCTTCTCCGGGGACGTGCAGGCCGAGGTGATGACCGCATTGCGCTCAACCACGCGGGGGCCCGAGGTGGCGCAGCGGCTACTCAGACTACGCTCACCCGCCGCTCGGACGCCGCTGCGCGCCGGTGAGCCGCGTACGCCCGTGGAGCCGCCGGTGCCGCCGTCGGACGGCGGACACCCCGACGTCGTGCTCGCCCGCACGGTCGCCGCCGGGCTCATCACCACCGCCGAGGCCGACCTGATTGGCGCCACCCGCCTCGAGGACGTGTCGGCGGCCGACTTCGCCGATCGCCCACGGACGCGGCTATTGGGCGTAGCCGAGGAGCGCTCGCGGGCTGAGGAGCGCCTGATCTCACATTCCCGCACCTGGCGATCCTTTTGACCGGCCCCGCTGACGGCGCTGACACCCCGCAACGGCCCGCCGAAGCCCTTCGAAGGAGGACGGCCACCGCGCCGGGCGCAGGTCCACCAGCTTTCCCTCGCTCATTCGCCCAGCCCTACACCTTGGGGCATAGGGCTCCGAACTGACTGGAAGTGATCTTCCGAACGCTTGCGGAATCGCCCTCGTGACCTGCGTCAGGCCTGGGAAGTACTCTTCCGCTGTGAACGTTGCCCGAGAAACCGCCCGCGGTCGACTGGGTCCGCTGCGGGTGCTGCTGGTCGAGGACGATCCTGCCGACGTCGCTCTCATCGAGGACACCTTCGCCACTCACGCCCTGGCCGCTGAGTTGCACCACGTTCCCGACGGGGTAGAGGCCATGGCGTTCGTGCGCCGTCAAGGCCAGTACGCCGACGCTCCGCGCCCGGAGTTGATCCTGCTCGACCTGAACATGCCCCGCATGAACGGCCAGGAGGTCCTCGCCGCGATCAAGGCCGACCAGTGGCTCAAGACGATTCCGGTCGTCGTGTTCACCACTTCCGTGGTCGACGCCGACGTGCTGGCCAGCTACACAGCGCACGCTAGCGCCTACGTCACCAAGCCCATCGGCCTGGACGACTTCGAGCGCGTCGTTGGGCAGATCCACCGCTTCTACGGCCGCACCGCAAGCCTGCCTCCCGATTCCAGCACGGCCTGAGAAATCCTCCGCCCCAAGCGCTGAGCCACCCCCGCTTTCGTGGAGCTTCTTGACCACGGTCTGATGGCCGTGGGGGAGGAAGTCGTCCGTGGCAGCACCGAAGAAGTACCCCGATGAGCTTCGTCAGCGCGCTATGCGCCTGTACCGCGAGTCGGACCCGAAGCCGGTGATCCGGCGCCTGGCCGAGCAACTCGGCGTGCATCACGAGGCGTTGCGGAACTGGATCCGGCAGGCCGAGGCGGATGAGGGTGAGCGTCACGATCGGTCGAGCAGCGAGATGGTCGAGGAGAACCGCCGGCTGCGCAGGGAAGTTAGCGAGCTGCGGCGGGCGAACGAGATCCGGAAGGCTGCGAGCGCGTATTTCGCGGCGGAGCTCGACCCGACCCGGCGACGGTCATGAGGTTCATCGGTGAACACCGTGACCAGTTCGCGGTCGCGCTCCTGCTACGGGTCCTGAACATCGGCGCCTCGACCTACTACGCGTGGGTCAAGCAGGCCGAGCAGCCCTGTGATCGGGACGTGGTCGACCTGGGGCTGATCTCCAACATCTACGAGATCTGGGAGACGTCCGGGCGCACCTACGGCGCGGACCGGGTCCACCGGCAGCTACGCCGTGACGGCATCCGCGTGGGCCGCAAGCGGGTGGAGCGGTTGATGGCGCAGCAGGGCTGGCAGGGGGCGTTCCTGCGTCGAGGCTGGCGCGGCGGCTCCACCCGACAGGATCCCCGGCACACGCCGGCACCGGATCTGGTCAACCGACAGTTCACCGCGACCGGCCCGAACCGCCTGTGGGTCGCCGACGCCACTCGCATCCCTGCGGCGAGGGCGCGTTCTGGCTCGCCGCAGTCCGCGATGCGTTCTCCCGCCGGATCGTCGGCTGGAAGACGTCTGACCGCTGCGACACCGACTTGATCCTCGCCGCCCTCGAATACGGCATCTGGTCGCGCGACGTCCGCGACGGCCAATTGATCCACCACTCGGACAGGGGATCGAACTACACGTCTTTCCGCTTCGCGGAACGCTTGCAGGACAACGGGATCCTGCCCTCGATGGGTTCCGTCGGCGACAGCTCCGACAACGCGCTCATGGAGAACTTCTGGTCAACGTTGAAGATCGAACTCGTCTACCGCACCTCGTGGCGGACCCGCGACGAGGCCGAGAACGCGATCTTCGCCTACATCGACGGTTGGTACAACACCCGCCGCATCCAGAAGGAACTGGGCTACCTCAGCCCGAACGAGTACGAGGCCGCCTGGCACAACCACCAGACCGAACCAGCCGAACCACCTATCACCACCCCTGCACCAGCCGGCAGCAGGTAACCACCGCTCCAACAAAGCAGGGGAAACTCAGGAGTAGCAGCCGCGATAGGAAGCAGAGGGCTAGATCAACCCGATTCGGCTGGCGAACTCACGTACACCTAGTACGGCAGCCGCCGTTCGGGATCATGGCTGGAGTTCGAGGTTGAGGCGTCGGGTGTAGTGGGCTTGGCGGGCTCGGGCTTGATGCTGGCGCCGCCAGTCTGACCAGCGCAGACGGTGGGCGAGGTTGCTGAGCGGGCGGATGATGCAGGCGTTGATCAGGCGCCGGACCTCGTTGACGGTGAGCTTGATCAGTCCGGTGTCGGCCGGGTTGTGGTCGGCGGCGTCGGCGGCGCAGATCGCCAGGACGGCGAGGGCGGCCAGGGCGAGGGTGGTGAACCGGTGCCAGGAGTCCCAGCGGCGGACCTGGTGCTGGTCGAGACCGACCTGGCCCTTGGCAGCTTGGAAGCTCTCCTCAACCGTCCAGCGGATGCCCGCGACCCGCACGAGTTGGGCCAGGGTGGCCGGTTGCGGGGTCCAGCAGCGGTAGAAGGCCAGCTCACCGGTGGTGGTGTTGCGGCGGATCAGGAGGCTGTGGTGGCCGCCGTCGTCGGGGTCGGCGTCGGTGCAGACGTCGTCGAGCCAGGCCCAGTCGTAGAAGCGTGGCCCTTTCGACCCGGCACCGGCGCTGCGACGTTGCCACGCCGAGGCCGGCAGCTCGGCGGCGACCCGGTCAGCCCGAACCCGGGTCTTGCCGCCGTCGAGTGGGACCAGGTGGCTGCGGGACACGGCCAGGACATAACCCAGGCGGTGGTGGCGTAGGTGGGCACGGAAGACGCTGCTGTTGCCATAGGCCTCGTCCGCGGCCGCCCACCCGGCCGGGACGCCGGCGTCGACGGCCGCGGTGATCATGTCGGCGGCCAGCTCGGACTTCGTGGCGAAGGCGACCTCGTCGGGAACCCCGGCGGCCTGGCATCGGTCCCGGTCATCGGTCCACGACACCGGCAGGTAGACCCGGCGGTCGATCAGCGTGTGCCCATGCCGGCTGGCATAGCCGCAGAACACCCCCACCTGCGCATTCTCGATCCTGCCGGCGGTGCCGGTGTACTGGCGTTGCACTCCGATGGTGTGCACGCCCTTCTTCAGGTCCCCGGTCTCGTCCACGACCAGCACCGCGTCCGGATCACCGAACCGGCCCACGACCACCGCCCGCACATCGTCGCGGACCGCATCGGCATCCCACACCGCCCGAGACAACAACCGCTGCATCGCGTCCGGCCGGGCATGCCCGGCCCGCTCCGCCAACTGCCAGCACGTCTTGACCTCGATGTCGGCCAGCAGCCCTGTCACGAACGCCGTCGCCGTCCGACGCGGCTCGACCCGCCCGAAGCGTCCCGCGAACGCATCGCACACCCCGGTCAGGACTTGCCGCCACCGGTCTGGGTTTACGCTGTGGCACGCGGCCACCGCCAGATCTGAAGTCATGTCCACAGCAGACAGACGATCACGCGGTGGCCGCACCTCGTCTACCCGGCCCCACCAGCGACATCTCAAACGGCGGCTGCCGTA
>NZ_LEKG01000231.1:0-9291 GCF_001029515.1 Micromonospora sp. RV43
CACCTGACAGGTGCCTTCCGTCCGGGATAGATGAGACCCTCAGCAAGTCCTATCTTCCCAGGCCGGAAGGCATCTTCCTTTCAAGATCCACTATATGGACCCGCCCTTAATGAAGGGCTGAGGCTAGTGGACCGCTCTACGCCCATCTCTTTTATCCATCGACTGATTGTCGGTCCCGTTAGGCAATACCTTCTGCCGATGGCAGCAAAGGTCTCCCCCTCCTTGAAACGATCCGCCGCCTCCTGCTTGATCTGCCAGGGCACTCGGCCAATTGCTTCTCCAGGTCGTGGCGGAAAGCTTACTTTGATCAGTTCCTTTAAGAACCATTCAGGGGCACCTAGCTCCTCGGACAACACCTGCCTGGACCGACCCCAGTTTGCCTTCAAGTACGAGGCAGCATCGGGGAACCCGCGGCGTGCAACATTATCCATCACTCGCTGCTGCAGTTGGGCGCCCCTAAGCTCGGCTGCCCGGTCAGAGGCAGCCCCCCCGTACGCAGGGGCATAAGAATCAGACGAGCGGGCCAATCCAGAGTACCGAGAGCCTAGCAACAGCACCGATAGTCCGTTCGCCCAGATTGAAGCGAGCTCACTGCCACGCCGATTGAACCGAGGCGCATCATCTTGGTAATCGGACGTTCGCCTAAACGCCCAAATCGAAAGAATTGACCACCACAGGGCCCAGATTCCGATGGCCGGTCCTGCATTTTTCGGTTCCGCCCCCTCTTTGACCATCACTGCCGTTAGCGCCCCGAAAATAAACCAACCGGCGCGTGCGCCGCGTGAACCGAACGACGAGAAAAGGAACAGAACTAAACCCGAGGTCGACCAGATACCAAATAGCTCGCGACGATCAAAGGAAAAACCCTCCGAATGAGTCGCCACGTAGGCGCGTACAGGCGTGACAAAAGAGCGCAAGGCACGCGTCGAGCCGAGTTGTGACACCAACTCAGCTACGTTTTCGAAGAACCGAAATACAGTGAGCATCAAGAAGCAGGAGATGGCGACTACTGCAAGAATCGCTGTCGCTTGCAACCACGGCGGAGGCCACCGGTCGCCATGGGCCACCTTCCCCTCAGGCGGTGGCTCGCTCAGGTGGTCCGCTGCTTCGCTGGCTTCTCCCGCAGAAGGCTGCCATGCGGGTGGGGCGTCAGCAGCGCCCGAGGCGCGTTCCCCACCGCCAGGATCACTGTTAGTGTCGATGGCCATAACAGCACGTTAAGGCCAAGGTCCGACATAGACGAGCCCCTAATCCGTGCTAGCAGGCCGTAGCCGAGCCGGCACGGCTCCCTTCAGAGTCGCTATCCAGGAGCACCCGGCAGATTCGGCAACGGTTCTGCAGCTCGGCATGATAGGCACATGCGCTTGCTGGTGCTCGGCGGAACCTGGTTCGTGGGTCACGCGGTCGTCATGGCCGCGATCGATGTCGGCTGGGAGGTAACCACCTTCAACCGCGGTACATCCGACCCCTTCTCGGAGGCCGTGCCTTCCGTCCGAGGTGATCGCACGCACCCGGAAGACGTAGCTCGCCTCGCTGCCTCTGGCACTTGGGACGCAGTGGTCGACACATCGGGGTACGTGCCTAGCAACACCCTCGCCGTCGCCCGGACGCTCGCGCCTGCCGCTGCCCGCTATGTCTTCATGTCGACGCTGAGCGTGTACCGAGACTGGCCAGTGAAGCCGCTCAAGGAGCGGTCCGAAGTGCTCTACTGCCCGCCAGACGCCGGCCCGGACTACGGCACCGATACCGAGGACGGACCGACCCGCTACGGCTACCAGAAAGCCGGTTGCGAGGCTGCGGCAATCGCCTCGTTCGGGGCCGACCGAACAACGATTCTGCGACCCGGCGTCGTGCTCGGCCCACGCGAGTACGTTGGCCGCCTGCCCTGGTGGCTGCGCCGTGTGGCCGCAGGTGGGGAGGTGCTGGCACCGGGGTTCCCAGACCGGACCATTCAGCCGGTTGACGTCCGCGACCTGGCCGCGTTCACCCTGCGGACCATCAGCGACCAGTCGTCCGGCGCATACAACGTCTGTGCCCCCATCGGCAGCGCAACCTTCGGAGAGTTGCTCGCGCACTGCGCCGACTCGACGCACACGGATGCGTCCTTCACATGGGTGCCCGATGACTTCCTACTCGGGCAGGGCGTACGGCAGTGGTCCGAGCTGCCGCTCTGGCGCACCTTCGACGGCGTCTGGAACGTCGACACCACCGCCGCGCAGGCCGCCGGTCTTCGCACCCGCCCGCTCGAACAGACCGTGCGGGACACCTGGCGGTGGCTGGTCGACAGCGGGGACGTCGGCAACCATGACCGCGCCGCCGAGATAGGCATCAGTCCAGAGAAGGAGGCACGGGTGTTGGCGGCTTGGCGCCGCTCAGGCGAGCGGTCGAGCTGAGGTCTCCGACAGCCACACTGCGATGCGCTCGCCGAGCTGCCGCGCCTCGGCGTCACCGCTCCACGGCGCTTCGTTCAGCAGACGCTCGATCCGGGCCAGCCGGCCAGTCAGCGAGACATTGCGCTTGTGGGGAGACAGTTCGAGAACGGTACGCAGAGCTTCCGCAGCGCCGTCCTTGTCCCGCATGTGGAGGTGCGCTGCGGCTACGTCGATTTTCGTCCCGCTGATCTGCGAGTACGGCCGCCTCGCCGCCGGCAGCGCTTGGTAGACGCTCAGCGCCTCACGGGCGTACCGCGCGGCTTGGTCGCCGTTCCGGAGGTCGAGCCATGCGGCGGCGGCGCAAGCCGCGGCGCGCGCGTCTCCGAATGCGAACTCTCCGCCGGTCGACATAGCCAGTTCGTCGGGCTGGCCCTCTGCCGCCTCCCGGTCCCGCTGGGCAGCGTCCAGCACCGCAGCTACCGACTCTGAGTCGTCAAGTAGGGCGTGGGAGCGAGCAGCGATGTAGCGCAGCCTCAGCTTCGGCTCGCCGTCAGGTGCCGCGCGCATCGCTCGGGCGAAGTAGCTCAGGGCGGCATCCGGCTCACTGCGCCAGTTCGCCAGCGTCATTTGCAGGCCGTACGTCCATGCCTTCAACGAAGCATGGCCGGCGAGATCCGCGTACTGGGTCGCCGCCCTGGCCAGCGCCGCCGACTCGTGCCAGTGCCCGAGGTCGAAGGCGGTAGAGGCCATGAGTGACGCGCCCTGGCCGATGACCACGAACAGGTCGGCCAACTCCCCCGGCCGACGCGTCCGCTCAGCGAGTGCTCGCGCTTCGTCACGCAGCCGGCGTCCGCTTGAGAACGTGTCGAAGGCAGCCATCCCGCCAGACCTGGCCAGCAGCGCCATGTCCTGCTGCAATGCCTCGATCGACTCGTGCGGTACCCCGATGCTCGACAAAAGCGAGTCGTTGACGATTGCGTCGGCAGCGTCGCTCACGACATCACCAACAGCATGGCCACCGCTGAGGCTTCCTTCCTTGCCAGCCCCGCTGTTCAGGTTGTGTAGGAAACGTGATCTCACTGCGTCCGAGAGTCGATCGAAGGCAGCGTTCAGCACCTCCTGATTCGCGTTTCCGGGCACGGTTTCCGGCCGGCTGTGCCAGTACGCGACCGTCCTGACCGCGATGCCCAGCCACCCGGCAAATCCCTCGTTCGTCATGCCGGCAGCGGCTTGCAGCGCGCAGGCGAGACGCCCCGTCCACTGATCCACCGCCGCCATCGTGGTCCCCGCGCTCGTTGCATCGGCTTGCCGCACGGTTGCACCTGCCTTGCATGGGCGCGCCGTCCGACTTCGACTTCACTGGATATCAGAAAGCCATTCGCCACATCAGACTACTGAGGAGACTCCCGTGGCTGAACCCCTCGCCCATGTTCAGGAGCGCCCCCGCTTCCGGTCCGTCGCGGACACTGCTGCGCTCCTTGGCATGTCGGAGGTGACTCTCTACCGAGCCATCCACGCCGGGCAGTTTCCTGCCATCAAGGTCCGAGGACGGTTCGTGATCCCCGCCCGCGCCATCGACGATATGGAGGCTTCAGCCTTGGCTCACGGCCTGGTCGACGCCGGCAACTACGCGTTGAGGCCCGCCAGCTAACCCGCACGCTTCGGCCCTGGCGGCGCCGGCGGAATGTCGTTCTCCCGAGCCAACTTCCGGATGTACGCCCCGCTGAACGGCGACAACCTCTCAACCTCGGAAGGGCCGACGCCCTCGCGGAGGGCAGCGAGGACAGCCGCCACTACGGCATCGCGGGCGGCCTCGTGAGCCGCCTCGGTCCGCTGGTATCGCTTCGTCGCTGCTGAGAGCACATCTCGGGCGTCACTCATCGCACCAACATACCGCTACCTACTTGCGCAACAGACCCGCGTATCGCTACCTTGTTGCGCAACAGACAAGCGCTTCGCGAGGGATGCGAGGCACGCGAAAGGACACGAGGTGACCCGCTTCAAGCCCTTCCCGACACCCGAACCGACCGCCGACGACTTGGCCGCGATCGAGGGCGAGATGCCCCTGATCGAGGCGGAAGTCCTGCTGCTCGACGCGCAGATCGCCATCGTGACCAGCGACGGCCACCCGAGTGACCTGGACTGGCAGCGCATCCGCCGAGCGCAGCGGCGTGTCCTGCGTGAGGCCCGCGCTCTGATCGACAGCAGCCGTACCGACCGGGCCGCCTAGCCGACCAGCGCCAACGAAGGCCACCTGTTCCGACCTGCCGCCCTACTCGCCTGACCGGAGGTCACCTGTCATGACTGCCCCGACCATTAACGGCACCCGCTATCCGCAGCCCATCGAAGACCTGTTGCCCGCCGCCCGCGCCTTGGAACTGCCCGAAGGCGAGGCGTTCCCGTCCCGTAACCGGCTGATGCGCGAGTTCCGCATCGGCGCACCCAAGGCCGGTGAACTGCTCACGCTGCTCAAGGCCGAGCCCGCCACGCCGCCGGCCGACACCGCCGAGCCGACCACCACGGACCCGGCCGACCCGCCGGCCGTACCCGAGCCCGCGTCGCCGGTCGAGGCGGACCCGACGCCCGCGCCGGAGATCACGCCGGCCGAGCCGCCGGCCGAGGCCAGCGCGGTCAGTCGCCCGGACACGCCCGCACCGACCGCCCCGGCGCGTCGGGCGGTGGCGTGGCCGGTGGTGTTGCTGGCGCTGCCGGCGTTCGTGGCCATCTGGTCCGGGTGGGTCGGCCTCGGCGGACTCACCGGGTTCGGCATTGTGCACCCGCTCCCCGGGATCTGGGACAGCTTCTCCATCAACTCCGCGATCACCCTGCCCATCGGGGTCGAGACGTACGGCGCGTACGCGCTCTACGTGTGGCTCTCCGGGCGGGTGCCCGCCCCGGCACTGCGGTTCGCCAAGTGGTCCGCCCTCGGCTCCCTCGTCGTCGGCGCGCTCGGCCAGGTCGCCTATCACCTCCTGGAGGCCGCCGGGGTCACGTCGGCCCCGTGGTGGATCACCACCGCCGTCGCGTGCCTGCCGGTCGCGGTGCTCGGCATGGGCGCCGCACTCGCGCACCTCGTCCGCACGCGCGACTAGTTCCGCCCGGCGGCGCGGCCCTTCGGCCTAGGAACCGTGCCGCGCCGCCGGTCCCCCTACCGATCCGTAAACCGTTGGAGGAACCCCCATCATGAACCCCCCGAACGACGACGACCGATTCGACTGGCACGCCGCCGAACGCGACCTGAACAACCCGGACGCCGACGTGGTCGACCTAGACGCCGCCCGCGCGGCCCGCAACCCCACCTCGGACGACGACGGGCTGATGCTGGTCGACTCGCCGGCCGCGCAACGGTCGCCGCGGTTCACCCTCGACGGCGCCCGCGCCGGGCAGCGCCGCCCGATCCTGCCCGCCTGGCTGCGCTCGCGTGACGAGTTGGTCGACGTGATGCGGTGGGCGGTCGGGCACCTGCTCCACACCACCGCCTACCACCTCACCCGCCTGCCGAAGTACGTCGGCAAGCTCGCGCTGCGCGCCCCGGTCGGCGCGTGGCGGCTCGCCTCCGGGGCGACCCGGTGGGTGTTCGACTGGGAGGGCGAGCAGCTACGGCAGTCGACCTCGGAGACCCGTGACGGTGAGCTGTACCTGAAGCTGTCCCGGCAGCGTGACCGCCGCGTGCGGTGGCGCGGCATCGTCGCCACCTTCACCCTCGCTCTGTCCCTGGTCGGCGGCGCGGCGATGGCGTGGGCGCCGAGCTGGGCGCAGTGGGCCATCCCCGCGCTGCTGGTCACCCTGTGCGGGCTGGCGGGGCAGCCGGCGGACAAGCCGCTGCTCGACACCGCCGTGGTCATCCCCCGCGTCGCCCGACTCACCTCCGACGTGGTGGTGCGCGCCCTGGCCGTGCTCGGCATCGCCGGCATCACCCAGGCCATCGCCAAGCAGGGCACCAAGGCGATGGCGTTCACCGCTCCGATCACCCGCGACGGCCCTGGCTGGCGGGCCGACATCGACCTGCCGCCCGGCGTTACCGCAGGCGACGTGATCGAGCGCCGCGACCGGCTCGCTGCCGGCCTCACCCGCCCCCTCGGCTGCGTCTGGCCCGAAGGGCAGCCGGAGGTGCACCCGGGACGGCTGCTGCTGTGGGTGGGCGATCAGGACATGGCCACCACCCCACCCAAGCCGTGGCCGCTGCTCAAGGCGTCCGGGGCGTTCGACCTCGGGCGGCCGGTGCCGTTCGGTACTGACCCGCGCGGTCGGGTCATCTCCATCGAGATGCCCTACACCAACCTGCTCATCGGCTCGATCCCCGGCTACGGCAAGACCGCCGCCACCCAGGTGCCCATTCTCGCCGCCGCCCTCGACCCCTACGCCGAGCTGTGGTGCTTCGATTTCAAGGGCACCGGCGGCCTCGACCCCCTGGAAAAGGTGTCCGCCCGCTACGCCTCGGGGCAGGACGACGACACCGCCGAGCAGGGCCTGTTGGCACTGCGGGAGCTGCGTAAGGAGTGCCAGCGCCGCGCCGCCGTCATCAAGGGCCTGCCCAAGACGGTGTGCCCGGACAACAAGGTCACCCCCGAGCTGGCCCGCCGCAAGAAGTTGGGCCTGCACTGGCTCGTGGTCGCCCTCGATGAGGTGCAGGAGCTGTTCTCGCACGCGGAGTTCGGCAAGGAAGCCGGCGAACTGGCCGAGAAGGTCATCAAGCTGGGCCGCGCCCTGGGCGTCATTCTGGTCGTGGCCACGCAGCGGCCCGACGCCAAGAGCCTGCCCACCGGCGTCAGCGCCAACGCGGGGACACGGTTCTGCCTGCGGGTCATGGGCCAGATCGAGAACGACATGATCCTCGGCACCTCGGCCTACAAGAACGGCATCCGGGCCACGATGTTCGCCAAGAAGGACAAGGGCGTCGGCTACCTCGTCGGCGCGGCCGACGACGCCCAGATCGTCCGGACCTTCTATGTCGACGGCCCGACCGCCGAGAAGATCACCGACCGGGCTCGCGCCCTGCGGGAGGCGGCCGGCACGCTCACCGGTCACGCCATCGGGCAAGCCACGCCGACCCCTGCCGCCCGGCGAGACACCCTGCTCGACGACATCCTCACGATCGTCCCCGCGACCGAGGCGAAGGTGTGGGCCGAAACGCTCACCGAACGGCTGGCCGACCTCAACCCAGAGGCGTACGGAGACCTGACCCGCGATCAGCTCACCGCCGCGCTCAAGCCCTATGGCATCACCACGGGGCAGGTGTGGGGCACCGACCCGGCCACCGGCAAGGGCGCCAATCGGCGCGGCATCGACCGGGCCGACATCGCCGACGCGGTAGCGGAGCGTAATAAGCGCCGGGGGGACAAAGCCGCCTAACCCGGACGGCATGTGGCTGCTAGGTCTAGCGGCGCCCCCCGCTAGACCTAGCACCCCCGCTAGCAACCCACTCGACACCTTGCCAGCGCCCTAACCACTAGCGGCGTCGGCCCTCTGCACCCTGAACTCGGCTCGTGGAGGCGTTTCGTGACCACCATTGCCCTACTCGCTAGCCTCACCATCCTCAGTTACGCACTGTGTTACCTGGCTGTCTGTGCGGCCTCACCGTGGGGACGCTGCCGCCGCTGCCACGGCCGGCGTTACCACCGCACGGCCATCGGCACCCGCCGCGACTGCCGCCGCTGCGACGGCACCGGCATCCGCGTCCGCCTCGGCCGCCGGCTGCTCGACTACATCCGCAACGAGTACCGGGGAGGCCACCAGTGACCGCCCGGCGTATCCAGCGGCGCCGCCGGGCTGGGTGGCGGATGCCTGCCGGCGCCGTCTACGTCGGCCGCCCCACCCGCTGGGGTAATCCCTTCGTCCGCAGCACCAGCGGAGAAGGCCGAGCGGAAGCGATCCGACTGTTCCGGCGATGGGTCGCCGAGCACCAGGAGTACGCCGCCGCGGTCCGTGTCGAGCTGGCCGGCAAGACCCTGGCCTGCTGGTGCCCGCTCGACGAGCCCTGCCACGCCGATGAACTCCTGCGCATTGCCAATGAGGTGCCCCAATGACCGGCACCGACGTGCACACCAGGTGGTGCGGGCGGGACCACCGCTGCGGTCTCGGCGAGCACCGCTCGCCAGAGATCGTGGTCGACCTGCCCGGCCGCGCCCGCGCCGTCCTGGTGCGCGTGCGCACCGCCACCGGTCGCGAGCACGCCGAGGTACGGGTGAGGGTCGCACTTGCTCCCGGCGAGGTGGCCGCCCGCCGCCAACTGGTCGGGCTGCTCAACGACCTGCGCATGGCCGTGACTCGCGCCGCGATCGCGGCCCGACCCCGTCCGAGGCGGGCCGCGTCATGACCGGTCTCAACGTGTTGTCGCTGTTCGCCGGCATCGGCGGACTCGACCTCGGCTTGGAACGGGCCGGGATGCGCGTCGTGGGTCAGGTCGAGATCGACCCGTTCTGCCGTTCCGTGTTGGCTCGCCACTGGCCGGAGGTGCCCTGCCATGACGACGTCCGTACCGCCGCCAGTTGGTGGCGATCCCGTCGCCGCCCCGCTGTTCAC
The DNA here is from genome assembly GCF_001029515.1 of Micromonospora sp. RV43. Lineage (NCBI taxonomy): Bacteria > Bacillati > Actinomycetota > Actinomycetes > Micromonosporales > Micromonosporaceae > Micromonospora > Micromonospora sp. RV43. Next base: position 8,895 of record NZ_LEKG01000231.1, read on the forward strand.
GTGGTCGCCGGCGGATTTCCGTGCTAGCCGGTCAGTGACGCGGGCCGCAAACTGGCGCAGGAAGACGAGCGATGGCTCTGGCCCGAGATGGCCGAGGTCATCGCCGCCGTCCGCCCCACCTGGGTCGTCGGCGAGAACGTGCCCGGTCTGCGAACACGAGGCCTTGCCAATGTTCTCCGCGACCTCGATCGGCTCGGATACCGAGCCCGCGCCGGCTACATCTCAGCTTGCGAGATGGGCGCGCCACACCCACGTAAGCGCCTGTTCGTCCTTTATCTGGACACTCTCGCGCAGTCGTGATGGAGATCACGGGTCGTTGACGTTCACGACGCCGGGTTGAACAGTTTCCAGTGCCCCTCGGAGATGACCTCGACGCCGCTGTCGGTCACTTTGATGG
>NZ_LEKG01000232.1:0-9221 GCF_001029515.1 Micromonospora sp. RV43
CCCCCACCCCCACCCCGTTGATCATGAAGTTGGCGGCGACAAATCGGGCAAGGATCGCCGCCAACTTCATGATCGCCGGAGCGAGAAGGGAACGTCAGCCGGCCACCCGGGTCAGGCGGGCGGAGAGGTGCGGGCTCAGAGGGTGGCCCACGGCGGCCATCTCCTGCGCGTAGAGCAGGGCGCCCTCGACGATGCCGAACAGCCGGGCACCGGCGGTGACCTCCTTCGCCGTGGCGGTACGCACGACCGCGTCGGTGGCGAACTCGATCTGGGTGCCCTTGCGCTTGCCGATGTGCAGCTCCATCACGCCGGTCGGCGTGGTCATCAGCGCCTCCAGCTCGTCGGTCACCCGCTCACCGTCGAGCACCGGACGCCACCAGCCCACCTCACGGCCGGCGGGACGGACCGGGCGGCTCTGCTCGTCCAGGATCCACGCCCGGGACTCGTAGAACAGGAACGGCCGGCCGTCGTGGCTGATCCGGATCTCCTGCGCGTAGTCGAAGTCCTCGATCGTCGGGAACCCACCCCGGCCCCGGCCGCGCCAGACCCCGATGTACGGCAGCAGGCCGTCCAGGCTGGGGTGCAGCTTCGGGCCGACGCGCAGGTCGTGGCTCTCCTCGTACGGGTACGGGTCGACCGGCGGCGCGTTCAGCCACGGCGGCTGAAGCGGATTCTCACTATTCACAGCGCCACCTTCGTTCGCGACTGCGGGGCTCGCAAAACCGGCTCACTCCTCGCGCTCACCATCTACCTCTAGCGATTCGCACTGCGACATAGACCAGGCCACCGGCGAGCGCGCCCAGGCCGGCGACCAGCAGGCTGACGAACCCGATCTCGGTAACCATCCGGGCCATCCTATGCTGGCGTCATGGCGCGCACTCTCGTCGTCAAGGCCACCGCCGGCGCGGACTCCCCGGAACGCTGCGCCCAGGCGTTCACAGTCGCCTCCACCGCAGCCGCGGCCGGGGTGGACGTGTCGCTCTGGCTCACCGGCGAGTCCACCTGGTTCGCGCTCCCCGGGCGGGCGGAGACGTTCGAGCTGCCGCACTCCGCGCCGCTCGGCGAACTGCTGCACGTGGTCCTGACCACGGGCCGGGTGACCGCCTGCACCCAGTGCGCGGCCCGGCGGGACATCGGCCCGGGCGACGTCATCCCCGGCGTACGCATCGCGGGCGCCGCGGTGTTCGTCGAGGAGGCGATGACCGAGGGCGCGCAGGCGCTCGTCTACTGAGCGACCCGCCCGGGTCGTCCACTCTGACCGGTGAGCCGATCCTGACCCGACATGTCCGGATTACGCCTACCATGTGAACGTGAGTGAGGCGATCCAACAGTTCTTCGCGTCGCTACCGGCGCGCGCCGCGTCGGTGCTGAACAGCCCGATCGGCGGCACGCTCCAGATCGACCTGGCCGACGGCAACCGGACCGAGCACTGGTACGTGACGCTGGCCCCCGGATCGGCCCAGGTGAGCCGGGAGGAGCAACGGCAGGCGGACGGCGTGCTGACCCTCTCCACCGAACTGTTCGAGAAGCTGGTCACCGGCCGCGAGGCCGGCATGGCCGCGGTGCTGCGCAACGAGGCCACGTTCAGCGGGCACGTCGTGCTGTTCCTGGCGTTCCGCCGGTTCCTGCCGACCCGGCCCGACGTACGGGATCCGCGGGACGCCGCCCGCGACCACGTCCGGCGGCTGGCGTGAAGGAGCGGGTCAGCATCCTCGACGGCAACACGTTCCTGGTCAGCGACGATCGCGGCAACATCCAGCCGTCGTACGACTTCCCCACCGGGCTGTTCTCCTTCGACACCCGGTTCCTGTCCACCTGGATCCTCACCCTCGACGGGGAACCCCTGCACGCGCTCTCCATCGACGACTCGCTGTCGTACAAGACGCGGTTCTTCCTGGTCCCCGGCGAGCCGACGCACTACCTGGACGCGAAGGTCTCGGTCATCCGCAGCCGCGCGATCGGCGGCAGCCTGGACGAGGAACTGAACCTGCTCAACCACTCCGAGCAGGAGACGGAGTTCCGGCTCCGGCTGGAGATCGGGTCCGACTTCGCCGACCTCCTGGAGATCAAGAACCAGCGCGACAAGAAGGGACACACGCTGCCCACGGTGGAGACGAACGCGCTGCGGCTGACCTACCGCCGGCAGGCGTTCCACCGCGAGACGCTGGTGACCAGCAGCGCGCCGGCCGAGGTCGACGAGAGCGGGATGACGTTCCGGGTCCGGGTCGGCCCGCACGGCGAGTGGACCAACCGGCTGCACGTCGACACGGTCATCTACGGCGCCCGGGGCGAGGACATCCGGGCCATCCTGCCGCTGGGCGGCCAGCGCACGGCGGCCGACATCGAGGCGGAGCAGAGCGAGCTGATCAGCCGCGCGCCGAAGCTGGGCTGCGACTGCGAGCCGCTGGCCGGGGCGTACCGGCGCAGCCTCAACGACCTGGCCGCCCTCCGGTACGAGTCGATCACGCTCGGCGTCCGGCTGCTCGCCGCCGGCCTGCCCTGGTTCATGACACTGTTCGGCCGGGACAGCATCTTCACCTCGCTCCAGGTGCTGCCGTTCCTGCCCGAGCTGGTCAAGCCCACTATCGTCATGCTCGCCGGACTCCAGGGCAGCCGGGTCGACGACTTCCGGGACGAGGAGCCCGGCAAGATCCTGCACGAGCTGCGCTACGGCGAGACCGCCGGCTTCGAGGAGCAGCCGCACTCGCCGTACTACGGCGCCGCCGACACCACGGCGCTGTTCGTGATCCTGCTCGACGAGTACGAGCGGTGGACCGGCGACGCCGACCTGGTACGCAAGCTGGAGCACGAGACGCGGGCGGCGCTGACCTGGCTGGACACGTACGGCGACCTGCTCGGCACCGGTTACGTCTGGTACATGTCGCGGAACCCGGAGACCGGCCTGCCGAACCAGTGCTGGAAGGACTCGCCGGACGCCATCTCCTACGCCGACGGGCGGATGCCCGAGTTCCCCCGGGCCACGTGCGAACTCCAGGGGTACGCGTACGACGCGAAGCTGCGCGGCGCCCGCCTGGCCCGCACGTACTGGAACGACCCGACGTACGCCGACCGGCTGGAACACGAGGCGGCGGCGCTGAAGGAACGGTTCAACCGCGACTTCTGGATCGCGGACCGCGAGTACTACGCGCTGGCGCTCGACCCGCTGGGCCGCCAGGTGGACGCGCTCACCTCCAACATCGGTCACCTGCTGTGGAGCGGCATCGTCGACGAGGCCCGCGCCCCCGCCGTCGCCGCCCATCTGCTCGGCCCACGCCTGTTCTCCGGGTGGGGTGTGCGGACGCTCGCCGACGACCAGGGCCGGTACAACCCGGTCGGCTACCACGTGGGCACGGTGTGGCCGTTCGACAACTCGATCATCGCCTGGGGCCTGTGGCGGTACGGCTTCCGCCGGGAGGCGGGCCGGATCTGCGACGCCCTGCTCAGCGCGTCGCACTACTTCGACGGGCGGCTGCCCGAGGTGTTCGCCGGCTACGAGCGCGGCCTCACCGACTACCCGGTGGAGTACCCCACCGCGTGCAGCCCGCAGGCGTGGTCCGCCGGAACGCCGCTGCTGCTGCTACGGGTGATCCTGGGACTGGAACCGCAGGGCGATCATCTGATCATCGACCCGGCCGTGCCAACCGGGATGGGCCGGGTGGAACTGCTCGACATCCCGGGCCGCTGGGGCCGGGTGGACGCGCTGGGCCGCAGCCGGGAGCCGCACGAGGAACGGCCGTCGCCACCGGCGCTCACCCTGCCCGGCGGCTGACGTCAGGCCCGGCAGGGCGTGGTGACCGCCACCCGGACCCGCTCACCGGCCCGCAGCGCCAGCACCGCCGGGTCGCCCGGGCGCGCGTACGCGTCGGCCGAGTCCACCACCGGCGCGGCGCCGACGCCGAACGCGGCGGCCAGCGACTGGTCGGCCGGCACTGCGGCCTCGGACCGGGCCGTGCGGGCGGTCCCGCCACCCGGGCAGGGCGCGGTCAGCACCTGGACCGGCCCGGTCGCGCCGCCCCACCGGCCCAGCGCCGACGCCAGCACGGCCGACTCGGCGGCGGCGTCGGCGGACGGGGCCCGGTAGCCGGAGCCCGCCGGGCGGCAGCCGGTGTCGGCGGTGAGCAGCACCCGGCCCGGGCCACCGGCCCGGCCCTCGACCGTGACGAACTCGCCCGCGTCGGCGCGCAGCAGCGGTTCGCCGTCGAGCGTCGACACGCCGGCCCGCCAGCCCGACGGCAGCCGGTCGGCGATGCCGCGCAGCACCTCGCGTACGTCGTCGCCGCCGATCGCCACCTCGACGCCGCGCTCCAGCGTCGCGCCGTCGTCCATCGGCGTGATCCGGCAGCCGCGCTCCAGCCGGTCCGGCAGGAGCGCCGGTACGCCCGCGGCGCCGACCGCGGCGGTCAGCTCGCCGATCGCCCGGTCCACCACCGGGCCGGCCTGGTCCAGCGACCGCTGCTCCTTCACCGTCGGCGCGTCGGTGCGCACCGACCACCAGGTCAGACCCGCGAGCAGCACGGCCCACGCCACGGTGGCGACCGTCAGCCAGCGCAGCCGGCGTCGGCCGCCGGGGCCGGGCCGGCCGGGCGGGGTGGGCGGGGCGTAGCCCGTCTCGACGGCAGTCACCCGGCCATGGTGTCACGGACGGGCGAGACGCCCGGCCGCGCCTCGGCACCTCGCTCAGACCGGCTCCGACCGGCGGGACAGCAGCCACAGCAGGTAGAAGGGGCGCTGTCGCAGCTCGCCGCGACGGTCGGCGTACTGGTCGGCGGCGAGCACGGCGGAGAAGAACCCGCCCGCGCCCAGCATGCCGAGCACCGGCGCCAGCTGGGTGCCCTCGACCGCCACCAGCGTCGCCGCGACAGTCGCCACCGCCGCCCCTGCGGCCTGCACGGCCGAGCGCCGGGCCACCCGGGCGACCTCGGCCCGGGCCGCCCGCACCCCCTCCTGGATCTCCGCGTCGAGCTTCACGAGTTGTACCAGCGCGCGGTCCGGGTCGGTGTCGACCTCCAGCATCCGGCCTCGCAGGTACGCCTGGGTCGCGGCGAGCGCGTCGCCCTCCTGGGTCAGGATGGCGCAGTAGTCCCGCAGCGACGTGCCCTCCAGCATCGGCAGGTCGAGCTGGAGCAGCGGGGTGACCAGCCGCGCCTTCACCGGATCCCCGCTCGGCACGTCGACGACCCGATGCCCCTTGACGATCAGGTCGAGCGTGCGGTCCGGGTTGTCGCCCAGCTCGATCCGGCCTGATGTGTCGAACAGCGACGAGGTGGACTGTGCGTCCGGCGCGCGGGACTCCAGGTGGCTGCGGCGGAAGGTCTGCGGGAAGTAGACGAGCTGGCCCAGCTCCAGCAGCGGCGCGCAGTCCCGCAGGTACGCGCCGAGGCGGCCCAGGTCGTCGCACTCGGCGAAGAGCTGGTCGATCCGGATGTCCTCGTACCGGCAGCGCGGCCCGCAGTGGTCCGGGTCCTCGCCGCACCTCTTGCAGATCTCCCGGTTGACCAGATAGCGGTGCTCGCCGCCCGGCTGGGACAGGACCAGCTTCGCCGTGACGAGCGTGGCCCGCTTGGTGAGGAACGACAGATCGGTGTCGAGGCTGGCCACCGAGACGTCGAACGGGCGCCGCCGGCCGGACGCGTCGGTGCGCTGGAGTTCGCGGACGACCTCCTCGCCCCGGTTGCCGTCGATGAAGTCGATCAGATAGCGGCGGGCGTGGGCAGCGGCGTCGTCGAGCACCTGATCCCCCTCCGGCGCGTCCGGGGCGCACCGCCGTCCAGCCTGCCAGCCACGGGCGAGCCGCACAGTCGCCGGAACGGCTCGTGGCCCGCCACCCGGGTGGGCGGCGGGCCACGATCAGAGCGTGGGTCAGGCGGCGACCGAGACGGTCACCTCGTTGATCCCGCGGGCCGCGGACACGGCGGTGTCGCCGTTGCCGTGGCGGGACAGCGCGCGCAGCGTCCAGGAGCCCGGTGCGGCGAAGAACCGGAACTGCCCGGCCGCCGACGTCACCACCTCGGCGGTGAACTCGCCCGTCGAGTCGAGCAGGCGCACGTACGCGCCCGGCACGACCTCACCGGACTCGGCCAGCACGCGGCCGGTGATGACGGTCTCCTTCTCCAGGTCCAGGCTCGCCGGGAGGGGGGCGGACTGGTCCGGCGCGGCGCAGCCGGCGGCAGCCGTCGAGGCGGCGGAGGCGGCGGTCATCAGGCCTCCCCGGGCTCGTCGCCGAGCGCCACCGGCACGCCGACGAGCGAGCCGTACTCGGTCCAGGAACCGTCGTAGTTCTTCACGTTGCGGTGCCCGAGCAGCTCCTGGAGCACGAACCAGCTGTGCGAGGAGCGCTCGCCGATCCGGCAGTACGCGATCGTCTCCTTGCCGTCGTCCAGCCCGGCGTCGGCGTAGATCTTGCGCAGCTCGTCGTCGGACTTGAACGTGCCGTCCTCGTTGGCCGCCTTGGACCACGGGACGCTGATCGCGGTCGGGATGTGGCCGGCCCGCTGCGCCTGCTCCTGCGGCAGGTGGGCGGGGGCGAGCAGCCGGCCGGCGAACTCGTCGGGGCTGCGCACGTCGACCAGGTTCTTGGTGCCGATCGCGGCGACCACCTCGTCGCGGAACGCGCGGATCGAGGTGTCCGGCTCCTGCGCGACGTACTGCGTCTTCGGCCGCTCCACCACGTCGGTGACGAGCGGACGGGCGTCCAGCTCCCACTTCTTGCGGCCGCCGTCGAGCAGCTTCACGTCGCGGTGGCCGTAGAGCTTGAAGTACCAGTACGCGTACGCGGCGAACCAGTTGTTGTTGCCGCCGTACAGGATCACGGTGTCGTCGTTGGCGATGCCCCGGTCGGACAGCAGCGCCTCGAACTGGCTCTTGTTGACGAAGTCCCGGCGGACCTGGTCCTGCAGGTCGGTGCGCCAGTCGAGCTTGACGGCGCCGGCGATGTGCCCGGTGTCGTAGGCCGAGGTGTCCTCGTCGACCTCGACGAAGACGACGCCCGGGGCGCCGAGGTTCTTCTCGGCCCACTCGGCCGAGACGAGTGCGGTGTCGCGACTCATCAGATCACTCCCTGGTGAGGATGGTTTGGTGAGTCTGCGCGTGGAGATCGATGTCGATGGTTGTCGCACCACACGCGGACCCTGAGCTAGGAACGGATCACGGGTACGTGCGACGGCGCCGCTGCCGGGCGTTGAGGAGGGGGAACCGGGAAAGGTTCGTGGACCCTGGGTGGCCGCCGTTCAGGCGGCCGGAGACAGCCCCGCCGTCAGATGACGGGGCGACACAGGCAGGTGGCCACGCGGCACAGGTCGACCGCGCGCCGTTTGGTGAGGAGGGTCCCCATGGGCAGGGAGATTACCAGCCGAGGCGACAGCTGCCACCAGGCCGACCAGCATCCGGGACGGCAGGCCCGTTCCCCGGACCGGCCGTGTGCGGCTTTCAGCCGGCTGAATTGATGGGCACGTTCGCCGCGTCCGCCGTGACCACCAGGCCCTCCGGCTTCGGCTCCACCTTGCGCAGGTTGAGCTGGAACGGCAGCTCCGGCAGCGGCACGTCGATCGAGATGCCCTGCGCGTACCGGGTCAGCGCGGCCCGCGCCAGCGGCACGTTCGGCAGGCCCTCGGCGGTGAGGTCGTTGAAGCGCAGCGCCACCTTGTTGCCGGCCACCGTGACGTCGGCGGTGCCGTTGACGGTGAGCTTGATGCCGAGGACGTCCACCGGGGCGGTGACGGCGAGCTTGCCGTTGCGCTCGCCCAGCGTCAGCCCGGGCCGGTCCAGCAGCTTGGCCAGGCTCTCGTAGGTGACGGTGCCCCGCCCGTCGACGCTCTCGGCCACCACGTCGCCCCGGCCGGAGCGCAGCGTGTCCAGCGAGGCGGTCACGTTGCGCGCGTCCACGTCGAGCTTCGGCACCTCGACCGCGTCGCCCTGCACGTCGCCGCGCACGTCGGTGAGCTGGATCGAGATGCGCTCGTACCGGCCGTCGAGCACCTGGGTGAGGAACGGGAAGCCACCCACCTCGACCTGCGGCGCGGCGGACTGCGCGTCCTGCTTGGCGATCTCCTGCCGGACCTGGTCGGCGATGGCGCGCTCGGCCACGCCGGCGGCCACCCGGTCGGCGACCACGAGCAGCCCGGCCAGCACCAGCAGCAGGACGAGGAAGCCGATCAGCACCTTTCGGCCCCGTCGCCGGGGTCGGCCCTCCGCCGGATACGCCTCTGCCACGCCGCCTCCAGTCCTCGCCGCCGTCACCGCGCCTCGCGGCGCAACCGTACTTACCCGAGGCGAATCCTCCCCAACCGCGTCACAGGAACAGCACGCACATGGCGTACGCGGCGGGCGCGGCCAGCGCGAATCCGCCCAGCGGTCCCTGCATGTGCCGGGCCACCCACATCGTCGGCGGTTCACCGGCCATCAGGCGGCCCGCCTCGGCGTACCCCACCGCGAGGTCGGCCAGGACGGCGGTGGCCGCGCTGACCACCCCGACCAGGGCGGCGCTGGTCGGGGTGAAACCGACCAGGTAGCTGCCGAGCACGGCACTGGTGAGGGTGCCGATCATGGCGCCGGCGACCACGCCCGTCGCGCCGCGCGGCACCTGCGGGGCGAGCCGTGGCCACGGCGCGACCGCGTCGGTGAGCCGGGCGACGAGCAGCGCCACCCCGGCGGCGGTGAGGCAGACCGTGATCGCCTGGGTGCCCTTGGGGATCCGGCTGAGCACGATGAGCGTGGCGAAGGCGACCACGCCCACGACGATCAGCAGGGTGCCGCCGAGCGAGTCGGTCACCCGGACCCGGTCCACCCGCCGCACGAGCTGCCCCAGCACGGCCAGCAGGAGCCCGGCTGCGGCGGCGTAGCCGAGCGGGGCCAGGCCGGCGATGTCCGACTGCACGGCGGCGACGTCGGCGATCACCGCCGTCGCGGCGCTGACGAGCGCGACGACGAGCAGTGCGGGCGGTCGCATGGCCATCGTCCAGGCCAGCACGAACAGGAGCTGGACGCCGAAGATGATCGCCGCGAACGGAAGCCGGTGCCCGGGGCCCGAGGTCTGCGCGCCGAGCACCAGGCCGACGCCGAGCAGCGCGGCGAAGCCGGCGACGGTGAGCGCCAGGGGGCGGCGGACCGGGACCGGAGGCACCTCCTCCTCGGGCTCCTCGTCGGACTCGTCGTCGGGACGCCGGCCGGGACCACCCTTGCGCAGCCGGCGCGGGCCCTTGCGCTCCGGCCGCTCGCCCTCCTCG
>NZ_LEKG01000233.1:0-9204 GCF_001029515.1 Micromonospora sp. RV43
CTCGTCACGCACACCCCGCCGGCCGGGGTCCAGCCCGCGCCGGCCGGCGGGGTGTGCGTGACGAGCGCCTGGTAGAGCCGGCCGCCGTAGGTCACCCGGCTGCCGGCGGTCCAGGTGACGCCTTCGGCCCAGGCCGGCGCGTCACACGCGACGAGCGCGGCGGCGGCGCCGGTCGGTGTGGCGGCGGTGGCGGGCAGGGCGGCGGCGGTGGCGGCGAGCAGCGCGACGCCACCGAGCAGAGCGGTCATCCCACGTCCGAGTCGCATGACATACCTCCTCATCGATGCGCCGGAGGTTATCAGTTAACTTTGTTAAGTGTAAATGCGCAGTACGCTGTCACCGCTTGGTTCACGGCGTGAACGCGATGAACGCAGGTCGCCGTGGGCGGCCGGGAAGGGACGGCGGCGGACGTGGACGCCAGACGCACCACGGTGCGCGACATGCGCCGGGCCAACCGGTCGGTCCTGCTGACCCGGATCTGGCTGGACGGCCCGCTCAGCCGGCACGAGCTGGGCCAGTCCACCGCGCTGAGCCTGGCCAGCGTCAGCAACCTGGTCGGCGAGATGATCAACGAGGGTCTGGTCGAGGAGGCCGGCTCGGTCGAGTCCGACGGCGGCCGTCCCCGCGTGCTGCTGCGCGTCGCGCCCGGCTACGGCTACCTGGTCGGCGCCGACGTCGGCGAGACCCGCGTCCAGGTGGAGCTGTTCGACCTGAGCATGACCGCACTGGCCAAGGCGGAGTACCCGATCACTGCGGCCGACCCCGACCCCGCGCGGGTCGCCGCGCACCTGCGGCACGGCCTCGCCGCTGTCATCGAGCAGGCGGGCGTCGACCCGGCCGCGGTGCTCGGCTTCGGCGTCGCCGTCGCCGGCACCGTCGAGCGCACCGCCGACGCCGTGGTGCACGCCCAGACGCTCGGCTGGGACGGCGTCCCGCTCGGCGCGATGCTGCGCGCCGGCACCGGCGTACCGGTGCACGTGGACAACGGCGCGAAGACGCTCGGCCAGGCCGAGATGTGGTTCGGCGCCGGCCGCGGCGTCCGGCACGCGGTGGTCGCCCTGGTCGGATCCGGCGTCGGCGCGAGCGTGGTCGCCGACGGCGTCGGCTACCGCGGCGCGCACAGCAGCGCCGGGGAGTGGGGCCACACCACAATCGTGTACGGGGGCCGCCGCTGCCGCTGCGGCAACCTCGGCTGCCTGGAGGCGTACGTCGGGGCGGAGGCGGTGCTGGACCGGTTCCGCCAGGCCAACCGGGGCCGCCCGGCACCCGGCGCGGACGAGGAGACCGCCTTCGGTGAGCTGCTGCGCTCCACCGGCAGCACCGCCGCGAAGGTGATCGACGAGACGGTCGGCTACCTGGGCGCCGGGGTGGCGAACCTGGTGAACCTGTTCAACCCGGAGCGGGTGGTGCTCGGCGGCTGGGCCGGGCTGGCCCTGGGCGAGCGGCACCTGCCCGCGATCCGCGAGGCCACCGCGCGGCACGCGCTGCGGCAGCCGTACGCGCAGACCTCGATCGAGCTGTGCCGGCTCGGACCGGACGCGGTCGCGATGGGCGCGGCCACCCTGCCGATGACCCGGCTGCTGCGCGACGGCGGCGTGGCCCGCGACCCGGCCGCCCGCCCGGTTCCGGCGTGGGGGCAAGGCCGGCGTCACTGACCGGCCCGGCCCCCACGCCGCGGCGTCAGCGCTGCCCGCGGACCCGCCGCACGGTGTCCCGGTACCACAGCGCGCTGCGCTTGGGGGTGCGGCGCTGCGTGTCGTAGTCGACCCGGACGATGCCGAACCGCTTGTCGTAGCCGTACGCCCACTCGAAGTTGTCCAGCAGCGACCAGGCGAAGTAGCCGCGCACGTCGGCGCCGGCCGCCCGCGCCCGGGCCACCGCCCGCAGGTGCTCGGTGAGGTAGCCGACCCGGTCGTCGTCGGCGACGAACCCGTCGGCGTCCGGCGTGTCGTCGAACGCGGCGCCGTTCTCGGTGATCACCATGGGCGTGCCCGGGTAGTCGCGGTGCAGGCGCACCAGCAGGTCGGTGAAGGACTCCGGCACGATCTCCCAGTCCATCGCGGTACGCGGCAGGTCGCGGCGGACCACCCGGCGTACCGGCTTGCCGTCGTCGTCGCGGTCCCGGCCCTGCTCGTCCACGCCGGAGTGCAGCTGCCCGAAGTAGTAGTTGACCCCGAGCACGTCGATCGGGGTGGCGATGACGTCCAGGTCGCCGTCCTCGACGGGGATACGTACCCCCTCGGCGGCCAGGTCCGCGATCACGTCCTGCGGGTACGCCCCGCGCAGCACCGGGTCGAGGTAGAGCCGGTTGGCCAGCCCGTCGGCGGCCCGCGCGGCGTCCCGGTCCGCCGCGCTGCCGGTGGCCGGGTCGGCGGTGGACAGGTTCAGCGTCAGGCCCAGCTCGATCGGGGAGCGGGCCGCCTCGCGCAGTCGCCGCGTCGCCAGCCCGTGCCCGAGCAGCAGGTGGTGGGCCGCGGCGATGCCGTCGCCCAGGTTCCGCCGGCCCGGGGCGTGGTCGCCGTAGGCGTACCCGAGCATCGCCGAGCACCACGGCTCGTTGAGCGTGGTCCAGGTGCGGACCCGGTCGCCGAGCGCGGCGAACACCAGCTCCGCGTAGTCGGCGAACCGGTACGCGGTGTCCCGGTTCGGCCAGCCGCCCGCGTCCTCCAGCTCCTGCGGCAGGTCCCAGTGGTACAGCGTCACCCACGGCTCGACGCCCCGGCCGAGCAGCTCGTCCACCAGCCGGTCGTAGAAGGCCAGCCCGGCCACGTTCGCCGGACCGCGCCCGCCCGGCTGCACCCGGGGCCAGGCCACCGAGAACCGGTACGTGTCCAGTCCCAGGTCGGCGATGAGCGCGACGTCCTGCGGCATCCGGTGGTAGTGGTCGCACGCCACGTCGCCGTTGTCGCCGTTCGCCACAGCGCCCGGCACCCGGCAGAACGTGTCCCAGATGGACGGGGTGCGGCCGTCGGAGGCCACCGCGCCCTCGATCTGGTACGACGACGTCGCCACCCCCCACCGGAAGGTCGGCGGCAGCGTGTCGATCGGGTCCGCGCCGGCGACTGACGACGGGCGGGTGAGGTCGGTGTCCATGGTTCTCCTCGCAGGTAGCGGGTGGTGTCGGGCGGGTCAGCGGGACAGGGGCGCGACGGCCGGGTGCAGCCGGCACGCGACGGCCCGCGCCGGGTCGTCGACGCGCGGGGCGCCGAGCACCGGCACCTGCTCGTCGCACCCGTCGAACGCCTTCGGGCAGCGGGGGTGGAACGCGCAGCCGGACGGCATGGCGCGCAGGTCCGGCGGGGAGCCGGGGATGCCGGTCAGCTCGCGGCGCGGCCCGTGCAGCGCCGGGAACGAGTGCAGCAACCCCTCGGTGTACGGGTGCAGCGGTTCCCGGTACAGCCGGGTGGCGGGCGCCTCCTCGACGATCCGCCCGCCGTACATGATCGCGATCCGGTCGGAGAACTCGACCAGCAGCGACAGGTCGTGGGTGATGAACAGCACCGCGAAGCCGAGGCGTTCGCGCAGCTCGGCGAGCTGGCCGAGGATCTGCCGCTGCATCACCACGTCCAGCGCGGTGGTCGGCTCGTCCATGATGACCACCTGCGGTTCCAGCGCCAGCGCCATCGCGATCATGACCCGTTGCCGCATGCCGCCGGAGAGCTGGTGCGGGTAGCTGTCCAGCCGGTCGGCGGAGATGCCGACCAGGCGCAGCAGCTCCTTGGCCCGGGCCGACCGGCTCGCCGACGTGCTCCTGCGCTCGTGTGCCCGGATCACGTCGAGCAGCTGCGTGGAGACCTTGTGCACCGGGTTGAGCGAGTTCATCGCGCCCTGGAACACGATCGACGTCTCCGCCCAGCGGAACTCGCGCAGCTTCGCCGGGCTGAGCGTGAGCACGTCGACCGGCGGGCCGTCGCCCGGGTGGTAGATGACCTGGCCGCCGCTGACCACGCCGGGCGGGGGCAGCAGCCGGGTCAGCCCGTACGCGAGCGTGGACTTGCCGCTGCCGCTCTCCCCGGCCAGGCCGAGCACCTCGCCGCGGTGCAGCGTCAGGTCGACGTCGCGGACCGCGCGGACCGCCTCCGCGCCGACGCCGTAGTCGACGCACAGCCCGCGGATCTCCAGCACCTGGTCGCTCATGCGCGCTTCCCTCTCTCGTCGGCGGGCGGCCTGACGGCGTCGGCGGGCGGCCGGCCGTCGGCGTCGCGCGGCTGCATCGGCACCGACGCGGTGACCGGCGCGAGCACCGGGGTGAACCCGACGCGCATCGCGACGACGCGACCGTCGGCGGTACGGATCCGGGTCCGGCCGCCGGTGCGCAGCCGCGGGCTCACGAACTCGTCGATGCCGAAGTTGATCAGCGCCAGCGCGGTGCCGAGCAGCGCGATGGCCAGCCCGGCCGGGACGAACCACCACCAGGCGCCCTGCGCCAGGGCCTGCTGTCCCTGCGCCCAGAACAGGATCGTGCCCCAGTTCCACGACGTCATCGACGAGATGCCGATGAACGCCAGGGTGATCTCCGACATCACCGCGAAGATGACGGTGCCGACGAAGCCGGAGGCGATGATCGCGGTCAGGTTCGGCAGGATCTCGAAGCCGATGATCCGCCAGGTCCGCTCGCCGGTGGCGCGGGCGGCCTCGACGTAGTCGCGGCGGCGCAACGACAGCGTCTGGGCGCGCAGCACCCGGGCGCCCCACGCCCACGAGGTGAGGCCGATGATGAGCGCCACGAGCATGTCGCCGGCCTGGTCGACCAGGGACGTGACGATGATGATCAGCGGCAGCGCCGGGATCACCAGGAACACGTTCGACACCGCCGACAGGCCCTCGTCGGCCGCGCCGCCCAGGTAGCCGGAGGTCACGCCGATGAGGATGGACAGGATCGTGGCGAGCACGCCGGCGATCAGGCCCACCACCATGACGCTGCGCGCGCCGACCAGGATCTGGCTGAAGATGTCCTGCCCGAGGTGGGTGGTGCCGAACCAGTGCCGGGCCGAGGGCGCCTGGAGCACGTCGGCGCTGCGCGCGTCCGGGTCGTACGGCGCGATCCACGGCCCGATCACCGCCAGGAGCACGTACACCCCGAGGACTGCCAGGCCGGTCGCGGCCTTGGCGTTGGCGACGAAGCGGAACCGGCGGCGGCGTGCCCGGGCCGACGGCTGCGCCATCGCCCCCTGGCCGGGGATGACCTGCTCGATGCTGGACGGGGAGAGTGTCATCGCTCAGCTCTTTCGGGTCCGCGGGTCGAGGAGCAGGTATGCCACGTCGGCGAGCAGGTTCGCCACCAGCACCGAGATCGTGATGATCAGGAAGATGCCCTGCATCAGCGGATAGTCCTTCGCGCCGACGGCCTGGAAGAGCTGGAACCCCAGACCCGGGTACGAGAAGACGATCTCCACGAGCAGCGTGCCGCCGACGATGAAGCCGAGGGACAGCGCGAACCCGGACACGTTCGGCAGCAGCGCGTTGCGTGCGGCGTAGCTGAGCGCCACCCGGCGCTCGGACAGCCCTTTGGCGTGCGCCACGGTGATGTAGTCCTCGCTGGCGACAGTCACCATCATGTTGCGCATGCTGAGGATCCAGCCGCTCATCGACGACACCAGGATGGTCGCCGCGGGCAGGATGCTGTGCTGGATCGCGCTCGGCACGAAGTACGCGTCGAACGCCGGCACCAGCCCCGGCTCGTAGCCGCCGGAGGAGGGGAAGAAGCTGCCCGGCCCGGCGAACAGCGCGATCGCGACCAGGCCGAGCCAGAAGTACGGGATCGAGGACAGGAACGTGGTGGCCGGCAGCAGCCCGTCGATCCACGAGCCGCGCCGCCAGCCGGCGCCGACGCCGAGCGCGGTGCCGAGCAGGAAGCTGACGATCGTGGTGACGCCGACCAGGCCGACGGTCCACGGCAGGCTGTCGCCGATCACCTGCGACACCGGGGCGGGGAAGAACGTGAACGACAGCCCCAGGTCGCCGTGCAGGAGCTGCCCCCAGTAGGCGACGTACTGCTCCCACAGCGCGTGGTCGGAGTCCAGCCCGAACAGCACCCGCAGCGACGCGATCGCGTCGGCGCTGATCCGGCCCTGGTTGCGGGAGATCAGCGACTGTACGGGGTCGCCGGGCACCATCCGCGGGATGAAGAAGTTGAGCGTGATCGCCGCCCAGGCGGTGAACAGGTAGAAGGCCACCCGTTGCAGCAGGAATCTCACCGGGCCGCCTCCGTTCCGGCCTGCTCCGCGTTCGCCGGCTTCTCCGCGTTCGCCGGCTTCTCCGCGTTCTCCGGCTTCTCCGTGGCGACGGTGTCCGCGTCGTACAGCCAGCACGCCGCCCAGTGGCCCGGCGCGTCGTCGACCGGGATCGGCGGCGGCAGGTCGGTGGCGCAGCGCGGCATGGCCGCCGGGCAGCGCGGGTGGAACCGGCATCCGGCCGGCGGGCGGATCAGGCTCGGCGGCTCGCCGTGACCCCGCTCGCCCGCCGTCGCGCCGTCGCCGCCCGCGCCGGTGATCCGCTCCGGGTCCGGCGCCGATTCGATGAGCAACCGGGTGTACGGGTGGGCCGGGCGCTGGGTGACCGTCTCGCTGTCACCGCCCTCGACCATCCGCCCGGCGTACATGACGATCGTCTCGTCGGCGAAGTAGCGGGCCGAGGCGATGTCGTGGGTGATGTAGAGGATCGCCAGGTCGAGCCGGTCCTTGAGGTCCTGGAGCAGGTTGAGCACGCCGAGGCGGATCGACACGTCGAGCATGGACACCGGCTCGTCGGCGAGCAGCACCTCGGGGTCGGCGCCGAGCGCCCGCGCGATCGCGACGCGCTGGCGCTGCCCGCCGGACAGCTCGTGCGGGAACGCGTCGAGGTAGCGCTCCGGCGGGGTGAGCGCGACCCGGGTCAGCAGGCCGGCGAGCGCCTTCTCCAGCCCGTCCGGTCCGGTCCCGGCGTTGCCGTGGATGCGCAGCGACCGGGTCAGGTGGTAGCGGACCGTGTGCACGGGGTTCAGCGAGGCGAACGGGTCCTGGAGGATCAGCTGCACCCGGCGCACGTACGCCCGGAACCGGCGCCCGCCGCGTACCCGGGTCGAGCGGCCGTGCAGCCGGATGTCGCCGGCGGTACGCGGGTAGAGCTGGGCCAGCAGCCGGGCGACTGTGGACTTGCCGGAGCCGGACTCGCCGACGAGTGCCGTCACCCGGCCACGGCGCAGCGCGATCGATACGTCGTCGACGGCGTGCACCACCGCCGGGGTGCGGGAGAGGAGGTCACGCAGCCGCCGGCGGACGGGGAAGTGCTTGGTCAGGCCGACGGCCTCCAGCACCACCTCGTCGGCAGGCGCCGGTGCGCTCTCGGTCAACGTCATGCCGCATTCCTGTCTCAGGGTTGCCGAAGAGAGGGGCGGGCGCCGCCGGCCCGGCCGGGCGATCGTGGCCGGGCCGGCGGCGCCGGGTCAGCCGGCGACCGGCTTGAGGTGCAGCACCACGTCCACCGCGTTGGGCTGGGTGGGCTGGAGCGCGCCGTACGGGTTCGAGTCGTCCGGCCAGCCGGTCCAGTTCTTCGTGCTGTACGCGCCGCCGATGTTGTCCGCGCCGACCGGGATCATCGGCATCTGCTCGACGAAGATCTTCTGCAGGGTGGCCATCGCCGTGGTGCGGGTGGCGTCGTCGGTGGCGTTGGCGTACGACACCAGCGCGTCGGTGGCCTCCTTGCTCTGGAACCGGCCGAAGTTGCCCGCCGGGGAGGCGGTGCCGATCGGCTTGAGCACGCGGCCGTCCATGATGGTCCGGTAGATGTCGTACGGCGTGGCGCCGGACTCGGTCCACCGGAACGTGGCCTCGAAGTTGCCCTGCTCGACGTTGCGGAACCAGGCGTCCTGGTTGGCCTTGTCGATGGTCGCCGCGATGCCGATCTTCGCCAGGTTGCCCTTCACGATCTCCAGGCTGGTCTGGTAGTCGGACCAGCCGGCCGGGTCGGTGAGCCGGATCGTGACCGGCTTGCCGCTCTTGTCCTTGAGCGTGGTGCCGTCGAGCTTGTAGCCCGCGCCGGCGAGCCGCGCCTTGGCGCCCTCGACGTCGACCTTGTGCTCCTGGCCCTTGTACTCGGGCGCGATGAACGAGTCACCGGCCGGGCTGGGCAGGCCGGTCACGCTCTTGACCTCCGGGTGGAAGTAGCCGGCCTCGGCGGTGGTGAAGATGTCCGCCCGGTCGATCACCATGTTCATCGCCTTGCGCAGCGTCGGGTCGTCGAACGGCTTCTTCGTGGTGTTCACGTAGAGGCCGTGGATGCCCAGCACCGGCGGCGCCCACATCTTGTGGTTCTTCTGGTCCTTCGCCACGAACACGGTCTGGTAGTTCGGGATGAAGACGAAGCTCCACTCCGACTCGCCGTTGGCGAGCGCGGTGGTCTGCGCGCTGTTGTCCGTGTAGGACGTGTACCGCAGCTCCTTGACCTTCGGCGGGTCCTGCCAGTAGCCGCTGTCGCGCACGGAGAGCGTCGTGGTCGCCGGGGTGAACGACTTCAGCGTGTACGGGCCGCTGCCGACCGGCTGCTTCACCGGGTCGGTGGCCGGGTCGGCGATCTTCTCCCACAGGTGCTTCGGCACGATCGGCACCCGCCACAGCACCTTCTGCTGGTTGACGAACTGCGGGCTGGCCATCGAGATGGTGACCTCGTTGCCGCTGGCCACGGCGTCGGTGTACGGGACGCCCTGGTCGTTGAGGGCCGGGAACTTCTTCACCAGGTTGTAGGTGAACGCGACGTCCTCGGCGGTGACCTTCTGCCCGTCGGACCAGGTGGCGTTCTCCCGGATGGTCACCTTGACCGTCTTGTAGTCCGACGACCACTCGGCCTTGGTGGCGAGCCACGGCTTGAACGGCTCGGCCGGCTTGACCGGGTTCCACATCATCAGCGGCTCGTAGATCTGCCACCGGTAGCCGAGCGACGCGGCGGCCGAGGTGGTGAGGAACGGGTTGTTGTTCTCCGCCTGCGGGCCGTTGGGCATGCCGACGTTCAAGACGGTCGCGGCCTGGCCGCTCTTTTTGTTCGCGTTCGGGCTGTCGCCGCAGGCGGCGGCGCTGGTGACCATCGCGCCGGCCAGCGCGAGGGCGAGGAGTTGCCGTCTTCTCATGGAGGTCTCCCTCGGTGGTCCCGCAGTCCTCGGGCGGGATGTGGTGGATGGAGGTGTGCGGTGGTGCCACCGGCGGGCGGGCCCGCCGGCGTGGTCGCCGGTAC
>NZ_LEKG01000234.1:0-9146 GCF_001029515.1 Micromonospora sp. RV43
CGGGTGGGCTACTATTTGTCGGCACGCCTCGGGGTGTGGCGCAGCTTGGTAGCGCGCTTCGTTCGGGACGAAGAGGTCGTCGGTTCGAATCCGGCCACCCCGACCAGAGGTAAGAGGGCACATCCGATCGACCGGATGTGCCCTCTGCGTTTTCCCGGCACCGATCACCGTCGCAGTAGGATCCCGCCATGCCACGGCCGGTGGTCTTCGACCTCTTCCACACCCTGGTCCACGGCGCCGACGACGAGCGGGACCGGGTGGTCGGCGAGATGGCGCTCATCGTCGGAGTGGATCCGGCGGCGCTCGTCTCCGCGTACCACGCCACTTGGCGGGACCGCCTGGTCCGGTGGAACGCGGCCGAGACGGTACGCATCCTCGCCGCGCGTCTCGGCGGCGCGCCGACCGATGAGCAGGTGACCCGGGCCGCCACGCATCGGCTGACTCTCGCCCACCGGGTGCTGGGCCGCGTCTCGCCCGTCACGCTGGACGTGCTCGACGCGCTGCGCGAGCGCGGGCACCGGCTGGCCCTGATCAGCAACGCCACCTCCGAGACGGCCGAGGCGTGGCCGGGCGGCCCGCTCGCCCGGCGCTTCGACGTGGCGGTCTTCTCCTGCGAGGTCGGGCTGGCCAAGCCGGACCCGGCTATCTACCGCACCGCCGCGCAGCGGCTGGGCGTCGCGCCGGCCGACTGCGTGTACGTGGGCGACGGCGCGGACGGCGAGCTGGCCGGCGCGGCGGCGGCCGGCATGACGGTGCTCCGGACCACGGAACACCAGGACACCGACCCGGGCTGGATCGGACCGGTGATCGCGAACCTCGGCGACCTGCCCGCCCACGTGGAGCAACCGGCCTCGGCCGATTAGATCGACGGAACTGCCCGAAGCCACCCCGCCACGCGCGGTTGCCCCTGCCTCCTGGCAAAGTGTGCGCATGTCGCCGATGATCCGATCCCGCCTGACCGATTGGACCACCGTCGCGCCCCTGGTCGCCGTGCTCGTGCTCGTGATGACCTGGGGACGGGAGCTGCCCGGTCCGCTCATCTTCGTGGTGGCGGCCCTGCTCGCCGCGGCCGTACTGGCGGCTGTGCACCACGCCGAGGTGGTCGCGCACAAGGTCGGTGAACCGTTCGGGTCACTCGTGCTCGCGGTGGCGGTCACCGTGATCGAAGTCGGTCTGATCGTCACGCTGATGATCAGCGGCGGGGACAAGACGCAGGCGCTGGCGCGGGACACCGTCTTCGCCGCCATCATGATCACCTGCAACGGCATCCTCGGCCTTTCGCTGCTGCTCGGCGCGCTGCGGCGGCAGGTCGCGGTGTTCAATCCGGAGGGCACCGGCGGGGCGCTCGCCACTGTGGCCACGCTCGCCACGCTCAGCCTGGTGGTGCCGACGTTCACCACGAGCCGGCCGGGACCGGAGTTCTCCCCGGCACAGCTCGCCTTCGCGGCGGTCGCCTCGCTGGCGCTCTACCTGCTGTTCGTCATGGTGCAGACCGGCCGGCACCGCGACTACTTCCTCCCGGTCACGCAGGAGGGCAGCATCCTCGCCGAGGACAAGAACGGTGACGGGCACGCCGAGCCGCCGTCCACGCGTACCGCGCTGGCCAGCCTGGCCCTGCTGGTGGTGGCGCTCGTCGCGGTGGTGGGCGACGCGAAGACGATCTCCCCGGCGATCGAGACGGCGGTCGGCGCGGCCAACCTGCCGCAGGCGTTCGTCGGCGTGGTCATCGCGCTGCTGGTGCTGCTGCCGGAGACGCTCGCCGCCGCCCGGGCGGCCCGGCGGGACCGGGTGCAGATCAGCCTCAATCTCGCGCTCGGCTCGGCCATGGCCAGCATCGGCCTGACCATCCCGGCCATCGCGATCGCCTCGATTTGGCTGGACGGGCCGCTGGTGCTGGGCCTGGGCGGCACCCAGATGACGCTGCTGGCGCTGACCGCTGTGGCAGCGGTGCTCACCGTCGTGCCGGGGCGGGCGACTGTGCTCCAGGGCGGGGTGCACCTGGTGCTGCTCGCCGCGTTCGTCTTCCTGGCCGCCAGCCCGTAAGCAGGCCCACTGCCGGGCCGCGCACCGGCAAGCGCGCGCCGGCAAGAACCGTCAGTCGTGCATCTCCGTGCGTGCCACCTCGGCGAACGCGGCGGTCAGGTACTCGGCGAACGGGCGCCCGGTGACCGCCAGCAGGTCGGCCATCAGCAGCGGCGCGTGCCGGGCGATCGCCGCCGGGGCGGGCGGGTTCTCGTCGTCGCCCGGGTCGTAGACGCCGAGCGCGCCGGCCAGCAGCACCAGCAGCACGTGCGGGTCGACGTCGGGCCACCAGGACGCCGCCGAACGGACGCACTGTTCGAGCACCTGGCGTACGTCGTCGCCGTCCAGCCCGTCCGGGTGGCCCTCCTCCAGCAGCAGCCGGACCACGCCGCCGAGCACCAGCCCGGCCCGGTCGGCGGCGGCCAGCCGCTCGACGGCCGGGGCGTACGCCTCGGCGTCGCGGGCCTGCGCGGCGCTCACCGCGTCGGTGGCCGTCTCGGCGATCTCGCGGGCCGGTGCGGGCAGGTGCCGCCAGGTCGTGGTCACCGGGTCAGCATGGCAGAGCACGTGTGATCGCTCACCTTCCGGCCCGGCGACCACGTGTGTAAGGGGTAAACGGGTCGCGGTAGTCGTACCCGCCGAACAGAATCCCTGCCATGCTGCGCCGCGCCCTGCCCGCCCGTCCCGAAGCCCGCCGGATCCTGCTCGGCACCTTGTTCTCCGCGGTCGGGCGCGGCCTCACCCTGCCGTTCCTGTTCATCTACCTCACCGACGTACGCGGCCTGACCGACACCCGGGCCGGGCTGGTGATCGGCTGGTTCGGCGCTGTCACGCTCGCTCTGTCGCCGCTGGCCGGCACGTTCATCGACCGGTTCGGCGCGCGCCGGGTGGTGTTGCCCTGCCTGGTGATCGAGGCGGTCGGGACCGGCTCGCTGGCGCTGGTCGACTCGACCGCCTCGGCGTTCGGCGTGATGACGGTCGTCGCGGTGGGCAGTTCGGCGATCTGGGCCGGGCAGAACACGATCCTCGCCTCGCTGACCGGTGACGGCGAGCGGCAGCGCGTCTTCGGGCTCAACTTCGCGCTGCTCAACCTAGGCATCGGCACCGGCGGTCTGATCTCCGGCGCGGTGGTCGACGTGGCCCGTCCGATCACCTTCGAGGTGATCTACCTGCTGGACGCGGTGAGCTACCTGACTCCGGCACTGATCCTGCTCACGCTGCCGAACGTGGGGCACCGGCCGATCCTGGCCACGGGCGCGAAGGCCGACGACCGGAGGAGCGGCGGCTACCTCACGGTGCTGCGGGACCGGCCGTTCCGCCGCCTGGTCGTCTTCGGCCTGGTGCTCACCACCTGCGGGTACGCGCAGATCGAGGTGGGCTTCGCGGCGTACTCGGTCCGGGTGGTCGAGGTGACGCCCCGGGTGGTGGCGTGGGCGCTCGCTGCGAACACCGTGATGATCGTGCTCTCGCAGCTGCTGGTGATCCGGCGGCTGGAGGGGCGCAGCCGTACCCGGGCACTCGCCACCGTCGGCGCGGTCTTCGCCGGCGCGTGGCTGGTGCTCGGCGCGGCGGGTGTGGTGGGCAGCGGCAACGCGGTGCTCGCGGCGCTCGGCGTGGTGGCCTGTTCGGCGATCTTCGGGTTCGGCGAGACGATGCTGTCGCCGGTCATGCCCGCGCTCACAAACGCGCTGGCCACCGACGAGCTGCGCGGCCGGTACAACGCGATGAGCTCGATGATCTTCGGGATCAGCGGCGTGGTCGGTCCGGTCACCGCCGGGCCGCTGATCGGCGCGGCGCACGGCCGGGTGTGGGTGGCGGTCGTGGTGGGCGGCTGCCTGGCCGCCTCGGTGCTCGCGCTGTCGCTGCGTCCGCTGCTCACCGCCGCGCAGGACGGCCGCCTGGCCCCCGCCCCGGCCAAGCAGCCGGCCGGCGTGGCCTGACACCGAACGGGCCCCGGAGCTGAGCGCTCCGGGGCCCGTCGGCGGTGCAGTCGGCCGTCAGCCGACGGCGACCTCGGTGGTCGTGCGGATCCGGTCCAGCGCCGGCGGGGAGACCGGCGACTTCTCGGTCAGGTACGCGGTGAAGGCGTCCAGGTCGATCTGGCCGGTCACCGCGTTGGTGCCACCGGTCAGGACGCTGAAGCCGTCGCCGCCACCGGCGAGGAAGTTGTTCACGGTGACCCGGTAGGTGGCGGTGTCCGTCACCGGGGTGCCGTTGATGGTGAGGCTGCCCCGGACCACCCGGGTGCCGGCGCACGGCGTGCCGGCCGGCGCGGTGGTGCCGTTGACGTCCACGACGTAGTTGACGGTCGAGGACGCGTAGAGCACGCGCGCGACGGTGAACTGCTGCTCCAGCATGCAGTAGAGCTGCGCGCCGGTCAGGTCCAGCGTCACCAGGTTGTTGGCGAACGGCTGCACGGTGAACGCCTCGGCGTAGGTGACCGGGCCGGCGTCGAGGTCGGCGCGGACGCCACCGGGGTTCATGAACGCGGCGACCGCGTTCTGCTCGGTGTCGGTGGCGGCGAGCTGCGCGTCGGCGATCAGGTTGCCGAGCGGCGACTCACCGGTCTGGTACGTCGGCTTGCCGTTGACGTCGACCCCGGTCTGGTACAGGTTCTCCTGGGTCTTGGTGATCGCGGCGGTGGTCTCGCCCACCACCCGGTCGGCCACCGGGCCGAGCGCGGTCTTGTACCGGTTGATCAGCTCGGTCGAGGCCGGGTCCTTCTCGACGTCCCGGGTGACCACCACGTTGTTCGCGGACGCGGTGACCACGTCGCGGGTACGCGGGTCGATCTTCAGGTCGATCTGGGTGACCAGGCGACCGAACGAGCTGGCGCTGGTGACCAGCTTGCCGTTGATGTTGCAGTTGTACGCGGCGTGGGTGTGCCCGCTGACGATCACGTCGATGGACGGGTCCATCCGGTTGGCGATGTCGACGATCGGGCCGCTGAACCCGGTGCAGTCGTTGATGCCGCCGCCGTTCTGCACGCCGCCCTCGTGCAGCAGCACGACGATGCTCTTGACCCCGAGCAGGCGCAGGATCTTGGCGTACTTGTTGGCGGTGTCGGCCTCGTCGGTGAACCGCAGGCCGGCGACGCCCTGCTGGCTGACGATGTTCGGGGTGCCCTCCAGGGTCATCCCGATGAAGCCGATCGGGACACCCTTGACGATCTTGATGCCGAACGGCTGCATCAGCGGCAGGCCGGTGGAGGTCTTGAAGGCGTTCGCCGAGAGGTACTTGAACTTGGCGCCACCGAACGGGGTGCCGTCGGCGCAGCCGTCCACCGGGTGGCAGCCGCCGCGCTGCATGCGCAGCAGCTCGGCCGCGCCCTCGTCGAACTCGTGGTTGCCGACGCTTGCGAACTCCAGCCCGGCGAGGTTCATCTCCTCGATGGTGGGCTCGTCGTGGAACGCGGCGGAGAGCAGCGGCGAGGCGCCGATCAGGTCACCCGCGGCGACCGTGACAGTGCCCTTGCCCTGCTGCTTGGCGGCGGCGCGCATCAACTTCAGGTGGCTGGCCAGGTATTCCGCGCCACCGGCCGGCTGGCCCTCGATGGTGCCGCTGGAGCCGGTCGGCGGCTCCAGGTTTCCGTGGAAGTCGTTGATCGCGAGCAACTGGACGTCGACCGGCTTCGGGCGGGCCTCGGCCTGGTCGGGGGTGACGGCGACCGCTGTGAACGCGGTCGCGGCGAGTGCGGCCAGGCCGACGGCGGCCCGGCGTCGCATCCCGGTGACGGACATGGAACTCCTCGTGAGATGCCGGTATGTGGCGTCCGGGCGATGGTTCGCCCGGCGACCCTGATCCGTGCCGTGACAGGTGTCGATCGCGGAGGGCGGTACTCGGGGGAACGCCGCCCCGCCGGGGTAGCTTCTCATCCACCGGCCGCCAGGTCGAACGGGGCGGCATCAGGAATCGTCGTTGTCCTGAGCGGCCCGTACCAGTCTGCCGGACGAGTCGGACATGACGGTCAGGTGAAATTCCGCGCGGCGCACGCTGTCGATGCCTGCCGCTGTCGAAGGCGCCGGCTCCCAGGGACAGGGAGCCGACGCCGACGCTCATGTCACGCGGAAATCCTTGCGCTGGCAACCGTCCTTGCCGGAATCACCTCCTGCCGGACACCCATCGCGGACCGAACGGTCGTTCATGTCCGACGGCCCGGCATATCGAACGAACTGTCCGAACTCGACTCACTGCCGGGCGTGCCGGTCCGAGGTCCGCTGTGGGCGGTGCCGACGAGCCTGCGCAACGCCGGACGCGTCCACCGCCCGGCGACCCCCGGCCGGCCCGCCAGATAGCCGACCGTCCGCGCGGCGTCCCAGCCGTGCGCCTCGCGCAGCCCGCGCGCCAGCATCCCGAGATAGACCGGGGCGGGCCGGGTCCACTGCACCTCCACCGCCCGGTGCGGCGCGGTGAACGTGAGCATCGGCAGATCCTCGTGGACGCCGACGCGCAGCAGCGTCTCGTAGCGGCCCGGCCCGAGCGTCGCCCGCCCGGTCTCGACCGCCTCAAGGATCCCGGCCAGGTCGGCGCCGGGCGGCCGGTACATCTCCTGCGCGGCGATGTCAGCGAACTGCTCGACGGTCACCAGGTAGCCGCGCGCTGCTGCCCGGCCGGGCAGCAGCGGGTCGTAGAACGCCATGCCGCCGGTCCAGGCCCGCGACTCACCGGCGAAGTAGACGCCGCCGGGGATCAGCACCGGCACCGTCCGGCGCGGTGGCCGGCGGTCCCGGCAGCCGGGGTACGTGCGCAGCCCGCCCGGTGGACACCCGCCACGCAGGTACCAGCCGAGCCGGGCGGCGTGCAGGTTCGAGCCGTACGCGACGTACCAGAGCATCGGCGGCGCGGTTCAGAACCAGCAGGTGCGCCCGGCGGCGTGGCTGACCTGAACGGTGTGCGTCACGCAGCCGCCGTCGGCGATGCGGTGCAGCAGGAAGGCGGTCGGCTCGGCGACGAACCCCGGCTCCTCGTCGTCGGTCATGCTGAGGCTCACCTGGATCCAGGTGCTCGGCGCGGTGGTCAGCACCGTACCGGCAAACGCGCTCGTCACCTGGCGGTGCAGGTGCCCCGCGGCGACGCGTACGACATGGGGGTGACGGCCGACCACGGCGGCGAGCGCGTCGGCGTCGGCGAGGCCCATCGCGTCCATGCCCGGCACGCCCACCGCGACCGGCGGATGGTGCAGGCACACGACGGCGGGCGCGTCGGTACGCCCGGCGAGCACCCCGTCCAGCCAGGCGAGCTGCTCGTCGCCGAGCCGTCCGCCGGGGCTGCCCGGGGTGAGCGAGTCGAGCACCACGAGCGTCGCGTCCGGCAGGTCGACGTGGTAGTGCGCCGAGAAGCCACCGGCCAGGTACGGGGTGCCGCCGAACGTGTCGAGCAGCGACTCGCGGTCGTCGTGGTTGCCGGTCACCAGGTGCACAGGCAGCGGGAACGCGCCGACGATCTCGCGCAGGGCGAGGTATTCGTCCGGGCGGCCGTTCGCGGTGAGGTCGCCGGTGATCACCACGCAGTCGGGCCGGGGGCGCAGGGCGAGCACCGTGCCGAGCGCCCGGTGCAACCCGGACGCCGGGTCGGCCGCGAGCGGGCCGGTGGTCACGTGCGGGTCGCTGAGCTGGGCGATGAGCATCGGCCGCCTCCTCGGGTGCCCGGGCCCTCACGCTATCGCCGCGCACCCTCCCCGCGCAGGCCCGCTTCTGCCCACAGGCTGTGTCCACAGCCTGTGGATAGCACATGTGTACGAAGGTCGGCGGCGGTTGCGCTGAGTACCCTTGATCGCGACCCGACCCCCTCCGAGCAGGAACGACGTGGATCACGAGCGAGTCCTCCGCGACGTCACGGTGCGCCTCCCCACGGCGTCGACCGTCCCGGAGGCGTGCCAGTGGACCGTCGCCGCGCTCGCCCGGCACACCCCGGCGACCGCCACCGTCCTGCTCCGCGTCCACGACCGTCTGCGCTGCGTCGCCGCGACCGGCGCCTGGCAGGTCTTCTCGCACGTGCCGGCGACCGCCGACGGCACCCCACCGGGCCGCCACCGGCCTGAACCCTCGGTGGTGCGGCGGGTCTACGCCTCCGGGACCACCGCCGCCGTGCCCGACGTCGGCGCCGACCCCGACTACCTCGAGGTCCGCCCGGACGTCACAGCCGAACTCTGTGTGCCGGTACGCGACCCGGACGGCCGTCCGATCGGGGTGCTCGACCTGCAGTGGAGCGAGCCGGTCGTGCTGGCGGCCTGGCGGGAGACAGCCGAGCTGGTGGCGGACCGCCTCGGCGGGCGGATCGCCGCGCTCGGCGGCCCGCCGGCCGAGAGCCGCAGCGAGAAGCTGTTGCGGCACGCCGCCGCGTTCACCGCCGCCCCGACCGACTGGGACCTGATGACCGCCGCGCTCGCCGCGGCCCGGGACGTGTCAGCGCTCTCCGCCGCCGTGCTGGTGCTCACCGGCCGGCGCGGCCCACGCCTCGGCGCGCCCACGGCCACACCGGGCGAGCTGGAGGCACGGATCCGGGCCGAGCTGGACGAGGCCGGACCGGCCGCGCTCGACCGCATGATCGACCGGGCCCACCGGTACGGCTCGGCGTACACGCTGGGCGAGGCGGGCCACCCGCCCACCGAGGAGTACCTGCCGCTGACCCGGGCCGGCGCGCGCACGCTTGTGGCGGTGCCGGTCGGCACACCGGCCTCCGGTGGCGTGCTGCTCGTCGCCGACGAGCAGCGCCTGCGCCCCGACCCGACCACAGTCAACCTGATCGAGCTGCTCGCCGGGCAGGCGTGGACCTGCCTGGACCGGCTGCGTACGCTCGCCCGGCTCCGCGAGCAGGCCAGCTCGGACCCGCTCACCGGGCTGCGGCACACCGGCCCGTTCGGGCAGCGGATCGCCACCGCCACGCCGGGGCGTACCGCGCTGCTGGCGATCGACGTGGACGGGTTCAAGGACGTCAACGACACGTACGGCCACCAGGCCGGTGACCGGCTCCTGGTGGGGCTGGCCCGGGCGCTCGAAGGCGCGCTACGTCAGGGCGACGAGCTGTACCGGACCGGCGGCGACGAGTTCGTGGCGGTGATCGAGGTGAGCCGCCCGGAGGAGGCGGTACGGATCGCCGAACGGCTCACCGAGGCGGCCCGCCGT
>NZ_LEKG01000235.1:0-9024 GCF_001029515.1 Micromonospora sp. RV43
CCGTCGATCATGAGGTTAGCGGTACCGAGGCGGACATTTCGCGCCGTCAACTTCATGATCGCCGGGGTGGACGCCCGGAGGGCGGGGGTGTGTGGGTCAGAGGAGGTGGGCGGCCTGGACTGCTTCGGCCGTCACCTCGGTGAGGCGGTCGGTGGGGAGGGCGCCGAGTTCCTCGCGGCGGAACCAGCGGGCCTCGCAGGTCGAACCGCCGATGTCGGCAACGGTGGGCGGCGCGGGCTGGTCGACGACCACCCGGTAGAAGGCGCGTACGCCGTGCCAGTCGATCGGGTAGCCCTCCGGGCCGAGCGAGGCGGCGTCCCGGTGGCTGGCCACCCCGAGCAGCTCGACCAGGCGGCCGGTCTGGCCGGTCTCCTCGACCAGTTCCCGGATCAGCGCCGCGCCCGGCTGCTCGCCGTAGTCGGTGCCGCCGCCGGGCAGGTGCCAGCAGCCGGCGCCCGGGTAGCCGTCGGACACCCGGGTCAGCAGCACCCGCTCCTCCGGGTCGGTCACCACCGCGTACGCGGCGAAACGCTGCGCCCGGTGCAGCCCGTCCGGGCCGGGGACGGCGTAGAACGAGGGGAACTCGGGCACCTCCTCCGGCACGATGTCGTCGGTGGAGGTGGGCAGGCCCAGGGCGCGTGCGGTGAACGACCGCAGCGGCAGCTCCCGGGCCTCGTCGAGGGTGAACCAGCGGGCCAGGTCGGTCGGGCGGTCGACCCGCTCGGTGAGCGTCCCGCCGCGGACCGACACGGTGTAGAGAAGCCGGTCGGTGTGGATCGTGATGTGCCGCTCGGGCAGCGCCCGCATGTCGGCGAGCACGTCCTGGAGGCCGGCGACCGCCACCGAGAGCCCGGTCTCGGCAGCGGTCTCCCGGACGACCGTGTGTTTGGGGTCCTCACCGTGGTCGACCGCTCCTCCGGGGAGCGACCAGGTGCCGGGGGTGCCGGAGCGCTCCGATGCGCGGACCAGCAACACTCGGCCGTTTGAGTCAGCACAAACTGCGTATGCCGCGATCCTGCGGAGCGGCTCCAGCGAGGTGGTCACGGGAGCAAATTCTCCCCGTAGCGGGTTACCGACATCGAAAAGAGTCAGATTCCTGACTCTCCGCTGGCGTCTCAGGGGCAGCTCAGGGTAGGCGTCCGGGCGGTCACCGAGGTCGCCCGCCGCGGCGCGCGGGACCGTTGACACATGACCTTCCCGAACCCCTCCCAGGCCCCGTACAAGCAGCTCCGCCGGCCGGTCAGCGACCGCATGATCGCCGGTGTGGCGAGCGGCCTCGGCCGCTACTTCGCCGCCGACCCCACGCTGATCCGGGTGATCTTCGCGACCGCCACCGTGCTCACCGGCGGGCTCGCCGCGCTCGCGTACCCGATCATGTGGTTCCTGATGCCCGAGGAGCCGGCCGGCGCGCCCGCCTGGCCGCACCCGCCGGGCACCGCGCCCGGCTGGCCGCCGGTCCCGCCGGCCGGGCCGGTCCCGCCGGCTACGCCGACCGAGCCGCGGACGCCGGGCGGGCCGCAGGCCAGCCCGCAGACGCCGCCCGCGGCCTGAGCCGCGTCACTCCCACTCGATCGTGCCCGGCGGCTTGCTCGTCACGTCCAGGACCACGCGGTTGACCTCGGCGACCTCGTTGGTGATCCGGGTGGAGATCCGGGCCACCACGTCGTAGGGCAGCCGGGACCAGTCGGCGGTCATCGCGTCCTCGCTGGAGACCGGGCGCAGCACCACCGGGTGGCCGTAGGTGCGCCCGTCGCCCTGCACCCCGACGCTGCGCACGTCGGCCAGCAGCACCACCGGGAACTGCCAGACGCCCCGGTCCAGACCGGCCGCGGTCAGCTCCTGCCGGGCGATCAGGTCGGCCTTGCGGAGCACGGCGAGGCGCTCCTCGTCGACCGCGCCGATGATCCGGATGGCCAGGCCCGGACCGGGGAACGGGTGCCGCCACACCATCGCCTCGGGCAGTCCCAGCTCCAGGCCGATCGTGCGGACCTCGTCCTTGAACAGCGTGCGCAGCGGCTCGACCAGGGCGAACTTCAGGTCCTCGGGCAGGCCGCCGACGTTGTGGTGGCTCTTGATGTTGGCGGTGCCGGTGCCGCCGCCGGACTCCACCACGTCCGGGTAGAGCGTGCCCTGCACCAGGTATTCCACGTCGCCGTGCGCGGCGATCTCCCGGGCGGCGGCCTCGAAGACGCGGATGAACTCCCGGCCGATGATCTTGCGCTTCTGCTCCGGGTCGGTCACCCCGGCGAGCGCACCGAGGAACCGCTCCCGCGCGTCGACCACCTTGAGCTTGATGCCGGTCGCCGCCACGTAGTCCTTCTCGACCTGCTCGGCCTCACCGGCCCGAAGCAGCCCGTGGTCCACGAACACGCAGGTGAGCTGATCGCCCACGGCACGGTGCACGAGCGCGGCGGCGACCGCCGAGTCGACACCGCCGGAGAGGCCGCAGATGACCTCCTTGTCGCCGATCTGCTCGCGGATCCGGGCGACCTGCTCGTCGATGATGTTCGACGGCGTCCACGTCGGCTCGATGCCGGCGATGTCGTACAGGAAGCGGCTGAGCATCTCCTGGCCATGCGCGGTGTGCCCCACCTCCGGGTGGAACTGCACGCCGGCCCGGCGCCCGGCCAGATCCTCGAACGCGGCGACCGGGGCGCCCGCCGACTCGGCGGTCACGGTGAAGCCGTCCGGGGCCTCGGTGACGCAGTCGCCGTGGCTCATCCAGACCGGCAGGTCGGCCGGCAGGTCGCGCAGCAGCACACCGGGCTCGGTCAGGCGCGGGCGCAGCGGCGTGCCGCCGTACTCGCGGTTGCCGGTGCGCGCGACGGTGCCGCCGAGCGCCTGGGCCATGGCCTGGAAGCCGTAGCAGATGCCGAAGACCGGCACGCCGGCGTCGAACATCCCGGCGTCGATCTGCGGCGCGTCAGGCGCGTAGACGCTGGACGGGCCGCCGGACAGGATGATCGCGGCCGGGTTCTTCGCCAGCATCTCGGACACCGGCATGGAATGCGGGACGATCTCCGAGTAGACCTTCGCCTCGCGGACACGGCGCGCGATGAGCTGGGCGTACTGGGCTCCGAAGTCCACCACGAGGACGGGGCGAGGCGTGCTCATGTGCGCAAAGCCTACCGACAGTCACCGGCCGCGCGGACGCGCCCCGGCGGTGTGGCGGGGTGAACGTGTTAACAAGGGGCCCTTCCTCTACCGGAGGCGTTAAGAAGGGGCCCTTCCTTTCACCGCAGGGCGGCGGGGGCGTGCGCGGGGACGGCCGGCCGCCGCGGCGGGACCGGCTCGACCCGGGTGTACGCCGTGCCGAGCGCCGGGCGCGGGTCCGCCTCGCCCTTGTTCGGCCAGTACGACATGGCCCGCTCGGCCTGCGCGGTGATGGTCAGCGACGGGTTGACGCCCAGGTTCGCCGAGACCGCCGCGCCGTCCACCACGTGCAGCCCCGGGTGGCCGTACACCCGGTGCCAGGGGTCGATCACCCCCTCGTCCGGGGTGGCGCCGATGACCGCGCCGCCGAGGATGTGCGCCGTCACCGGGATGTTGAACGGCTCGGTGACCGCCCCGCCGGGGGTGCCGCCGATCTCCTCGGCGAGCAGCCGGGCCGCCGTGTTGCCGGCCGGGATCCAGGTCGGGTTGGGCGCGCCGTGGCCGGGGCCGGAGACCAGCCGCCCCTTGCGGTAGCGGGTGGTCAGCGAGTTGTCGACCGACTGCATGACGAGCGCGATCACGGTGCGCTCGGACCAGCGGCGTACCGACAGCATCCGCGCGGCCAGCACGGGCTGCCGGACGATGCTCCCGAGCCAGCGCCGGACCCGGCGGGGACCGCCGTCGACGAGCAGCGACTGGAGCAGGCCCATCGCGTTGGAGCCCTTGCCGTAGCGGACCGGCTCGATGTGGGTCTGCGCGTCGGGGTGGAACGAGCTGGTGATCGCCACCCCCTCGGTGAAGTCGAGGCCGCGCTTCCGGGCCGCGCCGGGCGCCACCGAGGCGCCGAGGATGGCCTCGGAGTTGGTGCGGGTCAGCTCGCCCAGCCGGGGCGAGAGCGTCGGCAGGGCACCCGTCGACTTCATCTCGTGCAGCAGCCGCTGGGTGCCGAGCGCGCCGGCCGCGAACACCACCTGGTCGGCGTGGATCACCTCGCGCCGCTTCCGCAGCCAGGCGCCGGTGCGCTCGGTGTGCACCGCGTAGCCGCCGGCCGGGTCCGGGCGTACGGCGGTGACCGTCGTCAGCGGGTGCACCTGCACACCGAGGCGCTCGGCCAGCCAGAGGTAGTTCTTCACGAGCGTGTTCTTGGCGCCGTGCCGGCAGCCGGTCATGCACGACCCGCAGTGGCTGCACCCGGTGCGGTCCGGCCCGGCCCCGCCGAAGTAGGGGTCGGCCACCCGCTCGCCGGGGCGCCCGATGTGCACCCCGACCGGCGTCGGGTGGTAGGTGTGCGCCACCCCCATCCGCTCGGCCACCGCGCGGACGGCCTGGTCCGCGCGGGTGTCGATCGGGTACGTGGTGACGCCGAGCATCCGCTTCGCCTGGTCGTAGTGGCGGGCCAGCTCGTCGCGCCAGTCGGTGATGTCCCGCCACTGCGGGTCGGCGTAGAACGCGTCGAGCGGCTCGTAGAGCGTGTTCGCGTAGACGAGTGACCCACCGCCGACCCCGGCGCCGGAGAGCACCAGCACGCCGCCTCCGGCCTTGCGGTCGGCCGAGCGCAGCAGCGTGATCCGCTGGAGCCCGAAGCAGCCGAGCCGGGGCGCCCAGAGGAACCGTCGCGCCCGCCAGGACGTACGCGGGAACTCGTCGTCGGCGAAGCGCCGCCCCGCCTCCAGGACGCCCACCGTGTAGCCCTTCTCGGCCAGCCGGAGCGCGGTGACGCTGCCGCCGAAGCCCGAACCGATGACGAGCACGTCGTAACGCATGAACGCATCATTACCGACCGGTAGCTATGGCGCCAGCAAGTGTTTTTCGCAGATCATGCAGAGCGCTCGATTCGCCGGGATTCCCGCCGCTGCAACCTCCGGCGGCCCCCGGCGCGTCGAACTCCACGGGGAGGAACGAACGTGACGAGACGACGCCTGCTGGGCCTGGCCGCACTGGTGGCGGCGCTGCTGGTGGCCACCGGAGCGGTGGTGACCACCCGGCTGGTGGCGAACCGCCCGGCCGCCCCGGCCGCCGGCCCGAGCACCGCGCCGCCGGCCTCACCGACGCCCGCCCCGACCACCGCCAGCCCGGCACCCCCGCCCGGCGTCGACCTGAAGGGCCCGCTCAACCTGCTGCTCGTCGGCGTAGACACCCGGGTCAGCATCCCCGGCTGGGAGCCGCACGCCGACGCGGTGCTGCTGCTGCACGTACCGGCCGGGCTGGACAAGGCGTACCTGTTCTCGCTCCCCCGCGACCTGGTCGTGGACATCCCCGCGTACCCGAAGGCCCGCTACCCGGGCGGCCGGACCAAGCTCACCCACGCGATGAGCTACGGCAGCCGGGTGCCGGGCGACAAGCGCAACCCCAGCACCGCCCAGGGGTACGAGCTGCTGCGCACCACCGTCTCCCGCTACACCGGGCTGCGCATCGACGCCGGGGCGGTGATCACGTTCGGCGGCTTCGACAAGCTGGTGGACACGCTCGGCGGGGTGGACCTCTACGTCGACCAGCGGGTCGAGTCCCGGCACCGCCGCCCGGACGGCACCATGCGGACGCTGACCGGCGGCGGCTACACCGGGCCGCAGATGGTCTACGAGAAGGGCACCCGCCACCTGACCGGCTGGCAGGCGCTCGACTACGCGCGGCAGCGCTACACCGCGGGCGGCGACTACACCCGGCAACGGCACCAGCAGCAACTGCTCCGGGCGCTGGCCCGCAAGATCCTCGACCAGGGCACGGCCCGCGACCCGCAGCGGGTCGAGCAGGTGGTGGCCGCGCTGGGCAAGACCCTGGTGTACGCCGGGGGCGGCCGGAAGCTGATCGACTACGCGTACGTCCTGGGTGGCCTGCCGGCCGACCGGCTCACGCTCGTCGTGCTGCCCGGCGCCGGGGTGAGCAGCGGCGGCGCGTACCGGGGTGAGCAGCTCAAGCCGCTCGGCCGCGACTTCCTCACCGCGCTGCGCGGCGGGCGGGCCGACGCGTTCCTGGCCGCCCACCCGTCGCTGCGCGTCAAGAACTAGAGGCCCTACAGCGGCTTCGGGGCGGGCGGGCGCTCGGTGCCGTACAGCCACGGGTCGAAGACCTTCGCCAGCTTCTTGCCGGAGATCCGCTCGGCCAGCGCCACGAAGTCGGCGGTGGTGGCGTTGCCGTTCTTCCGCTCCGCCGCCCAGGTGCGCAGGATGGTGAAGAACGCGGTGTCGCCCACCGCCACCCGCAGCGCGTGCACGGTCATCCCGCCCCGGTCGTAGACCGAGCGGCTGAACAGGTTCGCCACGCCCGGCTTGCCCGGCGGCGTACGCCACACCTGACCGCCGGCGTTCGCGTACCTCTGCTCGAACATGCGCTGAACCGTGGTCGAGCCGCTGTGCTCGGCCCACAGCCACTCGGCGTACGTGGCCAGCCCTTCGTTGAGCCAGATGTCCTGCCAGCGCTGGATCGACACGCTGTTGCCGTACCACTGGTGGGCCAGCTCGTGCGCGACCACGCCGGTGTTGTCGCCCTGCCGGAAGAAGCTCGCCGAGTAGACCGGCCGGCTCTGCGTCTCCAGCGCGTACCGGATGCGTTCGTCGGCGATCACCACGCCGCCGTACGAGTCGAACGGGTACGGCCCGAAGACGCTCTCCAGGTAGTCGGCGACCTCGACCGTGCGCGCGACGGACCGGTCCGGCGCCCCCTGGGCGACCTGCGTGGTGACCGCGCTGTAGACCGGCCGTCCCTTGTGCTGCCCGGTGGTGACCCGGAACTTCCCGATCGCCACGGTGGTGAGGTAGCTGGCCGCCGGCGCGGTCTCCGACCACTTCCAGGTGGTCCAGGCGCCGCTGGTCGCCTTCCCCTTCGGCACGCCGTTGGAGACCGCCGTCAGTCCCTTCGGGACGGTGATCTCCATGTCGTAGGTGGCCTTGTCCGACGGGTGGTCGTTGACCGGGAACCAGGTGCTCGCCGACTCCGGCTGCCCGAGTGCGATCGCCCCGTCGACGGTGTGCAGCCAGCCGCCCTCGCCCAGCGCCTCGGTACGCAGCGCCTCCGGCCTGCCGTCGTACCGGATCTCGGCGGTGAACCCGTTGCCGGAGGTCAGCCCGATCGCCGGGGTGATCACCAGCTCGTCCTCGGTGCGGCTGTGCCGGGCGGCGGTGCCGTCCACAGTCACCGAGCGGACGGTCAGCCCGGCCAGGTCCAGGTTGAACGCGGACAGGTCGGCGGTCGCGGTGGCCCGCAGCGTGGTGGTGCCGCTGAGCTTGTCCGTCTCCGGGTCGTAGCGCACCTTCACCGTGTAGTGCGCGACGTCGTACCCGCCGTTGCCGTAGCTCGGGAAGTACGCGTCGCCGGCTCCGGCCGCGCCCGGCGCGAAGCTGCGCGAGGTCGCCGGCGCGGGACCGGCCGGGGACGACGGGCCCGGGTCCGGGTCGGCCGAACCGCAGCCGGCCAGCAGCAGCGTGCCGCAGGTCAGCAACCCGATCCGTCGTCGTGCGCCGCGCCGCGTCATCGCCTCGATCCCTCCCGGGGCCCGTTCGGCGGCCCCGCCCACGGGCCGCTCCGACCGCGGCAGCCTACCCAGCGGCGGTCACGCGTGCGTCACGGCAGTCCCGGTGGCGTGCCCCCGACCAGCCAGGCGTCCAGCAGCGCCCGCAGCGGCCGCCCGGACGTTCGTTCGGCGTACCCGATGAAATCAGCAGTGGTGACGTTGCCGTCGCGGTGCTGCGCCAGCCATCCGCGCAGCACCCGGTAGAACGCCTCGTCGCCCACCGCGCGGCGCAGCGCGTGCACCGCGAGCGCGCCCCGCTGGTATACCGCGTCGCCGAACATCCCGGCCCGGCCCGGGTCGACTGTGGGCCTCGACCAGTCGGTGGCCGCGTAGCGCTCGACGACGGTCTGCGCCACTGTGCGCCCGCCGTCGTGCTCGGCCCAGAGCCATTCGGCGTACGTGGCGAAGCCCTCGTTGAGCCAGATGTCGCTCCACCGGGCCACCGAGACGCTGTCGCCGAACCACTGGTGCGCCAGCTCGTGCGCGACCACCTCGGTGTTCGGCCGGTCCCCGCGGAAGAACGCCGGCCCGTAGACCGGACGGCTCTGCGTCTCCAGCGCGTACCGGATGCGTTCGTCGGCGACCACCACGCCGCCGTACGCCTCGAACGGGTACGGGCCGAAGCGCGCGGCCAGGAAGTCGGCGACCTCGCCGGTGCGGGCCACCGACGCGGCGGCCGGCCCGTCCGCGGGCAGCGCCGCGGCGACGGCGGTGACGAGCGGCTTGCCGGCGTGGGTGCCGCTGCTGACCCGGTAGTCGCCGATCACCAGCGTGCTCAGGTAGCTGGCCATCGGCGCGCGTTCCGCCCAGCGCCAGGTGGTCCAGCCGCCGCTCGACGTCCTCCCCTCCGGCACGCCGTTCGACAGCGCGGCGAGGCCGTCCGGCACGGTGACCGCGAGGTCGTAGGTGGCCTTGTCCGACGGGTGGTCGTTGACCGGGTACCAGGTGCTCGCCGACTCCGGCTGACCGAGCGCTATCGCACCGTCCGGTGTGGCGTGGAATCCGCCGTCGCCCAGTTCGGCGTTCGGCAGCGGCTTCGGCACCCCGCCGTACGTGACCTCGACAGTGAACCGCCGCCCGGACGGCAGCCCGCCCGACGGGGTGACGATCAGCTCGGTGCCGTCGTGGCGGTGCTTCACCGCCTCGCCGTCCACCCGCACCCGCTCGACGTCCAGCCAGGCCAGGTCGAGCTGGAACCGGGACAGCGCCCGGGTGGCGGTGACGGTCAGCGTGGCGGTGCCGGTGAGCCGGTCGCTCGATGGAGAAGCTGCTGTTCGGCCCGGCCGACGAGCCGGACGGCCAGCTCAACCTCTTCGGCGGCCTGCGCCGCGCGATGGCCAAGTGCGGCTACCGCGACCTGAAGG
>NZ_LEKG01000236.1:0-9020 GCF_001029515.1 Micromonospora sp. RV43
GCCCCGGCTCCCGCGCTCCCGCCCTGGCGCCCTGTCGCGTTGATCAAGGAGTTACCGGACTCCGAGGAGATCAACCAGTGCACAAACTCCTTGATCACCGCTCGAGGTGCGGTGGGGAGAGGGCTAGGGGAGGTGGGTCAGGGCGGTCAGGAGGGTGTCTACCTCCGGCTCTGTGGTGCCCAAGCCGAGGCTGGCGCGCAGGGCGGTCGGGGGCAGGTCGGTGCGGCCGGTACGGGCGGAGGCCTCGGCCAGCAGACGCCGGGTCAGCGGGTGCGCGCAGAACAGGCCGTCGCGAACCCCGATCCGGTGCCGGCTCGCCAGGTGGGCGGCCACCTCGGCGGAGTCCCGTCCGGCGACCACGAAGCTGACGATGCCCACCCGCGGCGCTTCGGGGGAGAACATGCGCAGCTCCACCACGTCCGGCAGCGCGGCCAGGCCGGTACGCAGCCGGGCCAGCAGCGCCTGTTCCCGGGCGTGCAGCGCGTCCCGGTCGGCCGTGCCGAGCGCCTCGCAGACAGCGGCGAGCGCCACCGCACCCAGCAGGTTCGGGGTGCCGGCCTCGTGCCGGGCCGGGCCGGTCGTCCAGCGCACCTCGTGCGTAGCGGCGCCGACGTGGCTGGTGGCGCCGCCTCCGGCCAGGTACGGCGGGGCCGCGTCCAGCCAGTCCGCGCGCCCGGCCAGCACGCCCGCGCCGAACGGGGCGTACAGCTTGTGCCCGGACAGGGCCACATAGTCCACGTCCAGCGCGGTCAGGTCGACCGGGGCGTGCGGGGCGAGCTGCGCGGCGTCGACCAGGATGCGGGCGCCGTGCCGGTGGGCCACCCGAGCCAGCTCGGCGACCGGCCAGCACTCGCCGGTGACGTTGCCGGCGCCGGTGACCGCGACCAGCACGGGCAGGCCGGGCCGGGCGTCGCGGGCGAGTTCGCCGAGCGCCGCCGCGAGGGACCGGACCGCTCCGGCCGGGCTGTCCGGGACCGGCAGCCGTACCGAGCCGCGCGGCCAGGGCAGCAGGTTGGCGTGGTGCTCGCCGCCGAACGTGATCACGGTGGTGCCGGCGGGCAACGCCCGGGCCAGCAGGTTCAGCGCGTCGGTGGTGTTCCGGGTGAAGATCACGTGGTCGTCGGGGCGGGCGCCGAGGAAGTCGCCGACCGTCTGCCGGGCCCGCTCGTACGCCAGTGTGCAGCGTCGCGACAGCGCGCCCGCGCCGCGGTGCACGCTCGCGTACCAGGGAAGAAGCCCGGCCACCGCGTCGGCCGCGGCCCGCGCGCACGGCGCGCTGGCGGCGTGGTCCAGGTTGATCTCCCCCGGTACGCCGAGCACGCCGAGCGGGTCGGGCCGGACCGGCGCGGGCAGCACGGGCAGTGAGGGTACGAGGGTGACGGTCATGCCGGAGCCTCCCGGGTCACAGAACCCCAGGTGGTGCCGGGACGGGGTCCGCGCTTGCCCGGCGCGCGGAGCGGCACCGGGCCCGGTCATCACCCGGGGCACCCCACCGCGAACCTCGACGAGGGTTGCCGGCCAGCAAGCCGGGGCTTGACGCTGGCGCTCGTGACCTGTCCGGGAGCATAGCCCTCACGATGCGACCGGACCAGTGGGTCGCAGGTGACTACGCTGACCGCATGGCCGACACCCCGCCCGGCGCAGCCCCGCCGCCACCGCATGCGCCCGCCGCCCCGCCGGGGGCGCCGACGCCCCGGATGCCGCTGCGCCGGCTCGGCTGGCGGCGCTTCCTGGTGCTGGCCGGCGTGGTGCTGCTGATCGCGGCCGGTGCGCTGTTCATGGTGTTCACGCTCGGCGAGAGCCTGGGCGCCGAGGCGCTGCTGATCGGCGTGATCGCGGCGATCCTGCCGGTGCCGGTGCTGGTCTTCTGCTTCCTCTGGCTCGACCGTTACGAGCCGGAGCCGCTGAAGTATCTGATCTTCTGCTTCGCCTGGGGCGCCTTCGTCTCCACCGCGATCTCGCTGCTGGTGAACACGGCCAGCGCGGGGCTGTTCGAGGACCGAGGGCTGCCGGTCGCGCTGACCGCGGTGCTGGTCGCGCCGTTCATCGAGGAGCTGACCAAGGCGGCCGGTCCGCTCCTGGTGCTGATCTTCCGGCGGCGGGAGTTCTCCGGGATCACCGACGGCCTGGTCTACTGCGGGCTCTCCGCGGTCGGCTTCGCCATGGTGGAGAACATCCTCTACCTGGGCGGGCACGGCTACCGCGCCGGCGCCGACGAGTACGGCCCGGCCACCGGCGCGCAGCAGGTGATCGCGATCT
Source organism: Micromonospora sp. RV43 (assembly GCF_001029515.1). Taxonomy (NCBI): domain Bacteria; kingdom Bacillati; phylum Actinomycetota; class Actinomycetes; order Micromonosporales; family Micromonosporaceae; genus Micromonospora; species Micromonospora sp. RV43. The sequence goes on from NZ_LEKG01000236.1 coordinate 2,260, forward strand.
TCATCGTCCGGATCCTGCTGTTCGGCTTCGCCCACCCGCTGTTCACGTCGATGACCGGCGTCGGGCTGGGCGTCGCCGCGCGTACCGCCGACCGGCGCGTGCGGGTGCTCGCGCCGCTCGCCGGGCTGCTGCTGGCGATGATCCTGCACGGCACCTGGAACCTGCTGCCCTCGCTGGCCCAGGCCACCGGGGAGGTGGTGATCGTGCTCTACGGCTACATCGGCGTGATGGTGCCGATCTTCTTCGCGATGGTCGGGCTGGCGGTCTGGCTGCGCGCCTGGGAGGGCCGGCTGACCGAGCGCACGTTGCCGGACTACGTCCGAGCGGGCTGGCTCACCCCGCCCGAGGTGGCGGCGCTGGGCAGCCTGGGCCGCCGGCACGCGGCGCGTACGTGGGCGCGCCGGGTCGCCGGTGACGGCGGGGTACGCGCGATGCGCGGCTACCAGTTCGCCGCGACCCGCCTGGCGCTGCTGCGCGACGGGATGCGCCGGGGACTGGACCGCAAGCCGGAGGAGCGGGAGCGGACGGCACGGGAGGAACGGGAGCTGCTGGACGCGATCACCGCGTACCGGTCGTTCTTCGTCGGTCGCGACCCGCAGGCGCCGGTCGGGGTCTGGGACGGTCAGCGCTACCACCTGCGGTTCCCGGACGGTTCGCAGCGTCCGGTCGAGGCGCCGGACGACCCGGTGGTGCCGATCCCGGTGGTGCTGGCCCAGCCGCCCGCCTTCCCGCAGGGCGGCTACGGTCCGGGCGGCTGGCACGGCGGCCCGGGCGGTCACGGCCCGGCCGGCTGGCACGGCGGCCCGGGTGCCGGGCACGGACCGGGCGGCTGGTACGACCCGGGCGCGCCCTGGCATCCCGGGCGCTGAGGCCGGGCGGCTCGTCGGGGGCGCCGGTCAGCTCATCAGGCCGGTCAGGAAGTCGCCGAGCCCCTGGGCGATGGCCATCAGCGCGCCGCCGATGCCCTTGAACACCTGCGCCGCGCCGTCCGGCCGGAACGCCATGAAGTAGATCAGGAACGCGAGGAATCCCCAGGCGAGGATCTTTTTGATCACTACCGGCATGGTGTCCCTCCCCAGGGCGCGCTGAGGTGCCTGGGCTTCCCGCCGGGCAGCGCCGCAAACAGCACCGCCGCAGAGCGACCGGCACCGGAGCGCCGCAACAGGTAAGGACCTACAGGTAGAGACCGGTGGAGCCGGCGGCGGTGCTCTCCACCCGCTCGGCCGCCACGGCGTGCACGTCCCGCTCGCGCAGCAGCACGTACGCCCGCCCGTGCAACTCGACCTCGGAGCGGTCGTCCGGGTCGAACAGCACCCGGTCACCGGCCACTATCGCGCGGACGTTCGGCCCCACGCCGACCGCCGTGGCCCAGGCCAGCCGCTTGCCCACGGCTGCCGTCGCGGGGATCACGATGCCGGCGGTGGAGCGGCGTTCCCCCTCCGCACCCTCGGTACGCACCAGCACGCGGTCGTGCAGCAGGCGGATCGGCAGCCCGGCGTCGAGACTCTGGTCGGCGGTCACGCGAAGACGCTACCGCGTGCCCGTCGGTCGATCCCGGCGTGGTTGGCGAGAGCGCCGGGCGGGCAATGTGTGGCCGAGTCGCCCTAGGGTGGGGCGTACGGACGTATCCTGTGCCCCCTGCGACCTGGTGGGGCTGATTTTGCCGGAGGTGCGCTTGAGCCGCTTCGAGCGGATGCGCGGACGGCTCCGCCGCGCGTACGAGTCGGGCCGGGAGGCGGCCCGGACCCGGCGGGCCGCCGCGGACACCGGGGACGCCGGAGTGGCCTCGCCCGCCGCGCCGGGGCCACCCGCCGCGCCGGAGGCGGTGGTCGTGGGCGCCGCGTCGCCGGCGGCGTTGCACTCCTCGACTGTGAGCCGGGACGACACGGAGGTGCCGCACGCGCTGCGCATCGCCGCCGCGTGGTGCTGGCGCCTGATCGTGATCGGCATCGTGACCTGGGCCCTGCTCAGGATCGTCGGCACCATCAGCATCGTGATCATCCCGTTGACCGTCGCGCTGCTGCTCTCCGCGCTGCTCGCCCCGGCGGTCGGCTGGCTGCTCCGGGCCCGGCTGCCCCGCTCGCTGGCGACAGCAGTGGTGCTGGTCGGCGGCCTGGCCGCCGTCGTCGGCACGCTCACGCTCGTGGTCAACGAGTTCATCAAGGGCGTACCGGAGCTGAGCCAGAAGTCCTCCGAGGGCGTCCGGCAGATCCAGGACTGGTTCAAGACCGGCCCGCTGCACCTGTCCGACAGCCAGCTCAACCGCTACATCGACGAGGCGCAGAACTGGATCAACGGCAACACCGAGCGGTTCACCAGCGGTGCGATAAGCACCGCCGCCACGCTCGCCGAGGTGCTCACCGGCACCGTCCTGGTCCTGTTCGCCACGTTCTTCTTCCTGCGCGACGGCAACAACATCTGGCGGTTCCTGGTCCGGCTGCTGCCGGTGGCCGCCCGCTGGAAGGTCGACGACGCCGGTCGCGCGTCCTGGGCGACGCTCGGCGCGTACGTGCGGGCCACCGTCCTCGTGGCGTTCATCGATGCGGTCGGCATCGGCATCTTCCTGGTGCTGTTCGACATCCCGTTCGCGTTCCCGCTGGCCGCACTGGTCTTCCTGGGCGCGTTCATCCCGATCGTCGGCGCGTTCCTGTCCGGCGTGGTGGCCGTGCTGGTGGCGCTCGTCGACAGCGGCCCGGTGACCGCCCTGATCATCCTGGGCGCGGTGATCGGCGTGCAGCAGGTCGAGGGCCACGTGCTCCAGCCGCTGATCATGGGCCGCGCGGTGGCCATCCACCCGCTCGCCGTGATCATCGGCATCGCCGCCGGTGTGGTGCTCGCCGGCATCGCCGGTGCGCTGGTCGCGGTGCCGCTGATCGCCGTCCTCAACACCGCGGTGCGCCGGCTCGCCGCGCGTACCGTGCCGGACACCCCGCCGGACGCGGTGGTGGTCGCCTCCCAGGCGCCCTGACCCGGCAAGACCCGCCGACGCCCGCGTCACCCCGCCCGGGGAGGCGCGGGCGTCAGCTCTTGGCGAGTCGTTCCAACGCGCCCCGGGCCACCTCCGGCCGGGTGGTGTACCAGAACGGCGGCAGCGAGCGGCGCAGGAACGGGCCGTACCCGCGCGCCGTCTCCAGCCGCGAGTCGAGCACCGCCACCACGCCCCGGTCGCCGGTGGCCCGGATCAGCCGGCCGACACCCTGGGCCAGCCGGACCGCCGCGATCGGCACGCTCACCGCCGCGAAACCGGACCCGCCACCGGCGTCCACAGCCGCCGCCCGCGCCGCCGCGAGCGGCTCGTCCGGACGGGGGAACGGCAACCTGTCGATCACCACGAGCTGGCAGGCGTCGCCCGGCACGTCCACCCCCTGCCAGAGCGACATCACCCCGAACAGGCAGCTCTCCCGCACCTCGCGGAACCGGCGCACCAGCAGCGGCAGCGCCTCCTCGCCCTGGAGCAGCACCGGCAGGTTGGTCCGCGCGCGGACCAGCTCCGCGGCCTGCTGCGCGGCCCGTCGCGACGAGAAGAGCCCGAGGGTACGACCACCGAGCGCCTCGACCAGCGCCAGCAACTCCTCACCTGCCGGTCCGGGCAACCCGGAGACGCTGGGGCGGGGCAGATGCGCGGCGACGTACAGGATGCCCTGCCGGGCGTAGTCGAACGGCGAGCCGACGTCGAGCGAACTCCAGCCCGGCCCTTCGGTCGCCGGGACGGTGCCGACCGACGCGCGGCTGCCCTCGGCGGCGGCCACCGGCGTGACCGGGGAACGGCCCGCGGCGGCGGCGGTGGCGATCGCGGCGGCGGCCGGTGACGGCGGGGCGGGCGGAGGCGCGTCCAGCCCCAGCGCCCGGGCCACGGTGTCGAAGCGGCCGCCCAGCGCCAGTGTCGCCGAGGTGGCGACCACTGTGCGCTCGTCGTACAGGTGGGTGGCGAGCGTGCCCGCCACCGACAGCGGCGCGACGACGAGCGCCCGGCGACTGCCGTTGTCCGGCTTCTCGACCCAGGCGACGTCGTGGTCGGCTTCCTCCAGCAGCCGCTGGGCGGTGGTGGACAGTTCGTCCAGCACGGCCTTGGCCTGCTGCTTGCGTACCGGATCGGGGTCGTCGGCCTTCACGTCGCCGATCCCCTCCAGCGCGGCCCGGGTCGCCGAGTCCAGCAAGGTGCACGCCTCGCGCAGCGCGGGCGGCAGACCGGCGGTGAGCCGCCCGGCCGGCGCCTCGGCCAGCCCCACCGCGAGCGCGTCACCGGCCTCGGTGAGCCGTTCGGCCACGTCCGGGCGCAGCAGGGGCCGCGCCCGCCGGGTGGATCTGTCGATCAGCTCCGGCACCAGCTCGGCCTGGGCGGCCGACGAGACCCGGTCGGCCAGTTCGTGCGCCTCGTCCACCACGAGCAGCCTGTGCGGCGGCACGATGTGCCGCCCGGCGAGCATGTCGACGGCGAGCAGGCTGTGGTTGGTGACCACGATGTCGGCCTCGCGGGCGCGTGCCCGGGACGCCTCCGCGAAGCACTCCTGCCCGAACGGGCAGCGGCTGGCGCCCACGCACTCCCGGGCCGGCATGGAGACGCTGCGCCACACCTGGTCGTCCACGCCCGGATCCAGCTCGTCGCGGTCGCCGGTGGCGGTCTCCTCGGCCCAGTCGCGCAGCCGCTGCACCTGCTTGCCCAGCCGGCCCGCCTCACCGAGCCACTTGGTGCCGCCGTTGCCGGAGTGCGGCGCGTCGAACAGCGCGTCGTCCGGCTCGTCCTCGACCGAGCTGTCCAGCCGGGCCAGGCACAGGTAGTGGTGACGCCCCTTCAGCACGGCGAAGGTCGGGCGGCGGCCCAGCACCGGCTCGACCGCGTCGGCCAGCCTCGGCAGGTCGTGCTCGACGAGCTGGGACTGCAACGCCAGCGTGGCGGTGGAGACCACCACCGGCCCGTCCACTGTGAGCGCCGGAGCGAGGTACGCCAGGGACTTGCCGGTGCCGGTCCCGGCCTGCACCAGGAGATGCTCGCCGGAGGCGATGCTGCGCTCGATCGCCTCGGCCATCTGCTGCTGACCCGGCCGGGCCGCGCCACCCGGAACCGCGCCCACCGCGGCGGTCAGCAACTCCCCGGCACCGGCGCGGCCCTTGCGGCGCTTCTTCGGGACGGCCGGGCCGGTGGCGGTGCGGGACGGGGTCACCGTGCGACCGTACCCGCCGGCACCGACGGCGGTCCGGCCGCTCCGACGGCGTGGCGGGACGGCGGGTCGCGTCCGGTTACCTCCCGATCGCGTGGCGTGGCCGGAATCGGTTAGGGTGCCAGGCATGCCGAGCGATGTGGTCCGCGTGATCTACCGCAAGTACGACGGCAGCGCACACCGCGACTACCCGGCCCGCCGGCTCGCCGAGGACGATCTCGGCGTCTGGCTCGGCGTGCCCGCCGGCACCGAGTCCGTCTACCACGGCCGCCCGTCGGTCGAGCAGATCCCGTTCGTCCTGCTGGTGCCGCACCACGGGTGGTGGACCGGCATGTTCAACCCGCCGCCGCGCACCAGCGAGGTCTACTGCGACATCGCCACCCCGGCCCGCTGGGAGGGTGAGGAGACGGTCCACCTGATCGACCTCGACCTGGACGTGGTGCGCCGCCGCGAGACCGGCCTGGTCGAGCTGCGCGACGAGGACGAGTTCGCCGTGCACCGGGCCCGCTGGGGCTACCCGGACGACGTGGTCACCGAGGCCGAGGCCGCGTCCCGCTGGCTGCTCGGCGCGCTCGGTGACGGCACCGAGCCGTTCGCCACGTCGTACCGGAAGTGGCTCGCACTGGTGGTCTGAGCCGGCTCACCAGCGCGGCGGCCAGACGGCGTCCGGCCCCAGCGGCGGCAGCTCGCCGACCTTGGCCGGGTTGAGCTGGTTGAACACGCCGGTGACCCGCCCCTCGTGGATCGCGAACGAGGTGACCATCCGAATGGTTCGCCCGTCCCGGTGGAAGAACTCCGTCTGCCATCCCAGCGTGCCGTCCACCAGCACCGGGCGTCCGCGCAGGCCACCCCGCTGCCGGGCCTGGCCGTAGAGGCCGAGCAGCAGGCGGCCGACCGACTCCACACCGACCACCGGCCGGCGACCGGCCGGGAAGTGGCCGCCGGCGTCGCCGATCGACACCACGTCCGGGGCGAGCACGCGGACCAGCTGCTCCAGCTCACCGGACTCCACCGCGGCGGCGAACGCGGCGAGCACCCGCCGCTGCTCGGCGAGGTCGGCGCTGTGCCGGGGCGCGTCCGGCCCGTGCACCGCCCGGCGGGCGCGCGACGCCAGCTGACGGGCCGCCTCCGGCGTCACCGCGAGCACGTCCGCCACGTCGGAGAACGGCACCGCGAACACGTCGTGCAGCACGAACGCCACCCGCTGCTCCGGCGTCAGCCGCTCCAGCACCACCAGCAGCGCGGTGCCGAGCTGGTCGGCCCGTACCGCCCGCTCGGCCGGGTCGGGCGCGAACCCGTCCGCCGCCGGCCCCGCTGTCACCACCGGCTCGGGAAGCCACTGACCCGGGTACGCCTCCCGGCGCACCCGGGCGGAGCGGAGCACGTCCAGGCAGATCCGGGAACAGGTGGTGATGAGCCAGCCCCGCAGATCGCGTACGCGGGCGCGCTCCCCCGGGTCGCTCAGCGCGCCGGAGAAGCGCAGCCAGGTCTCCTGCACCGCGTCCTCGGCCTCGCTGCGGCTGCCCAGCATCCGTTGCGCGACCGCCAGGAGACGCCCTCGTTCCGCCTCGAACTCCCCCGCAAGCTCGTCCACCCCTACAT
>NZ_LEKG01000237.1:0-8998 GCF_001029515.1 Micromonospora sp. RV43
CGAGGTCTCCGGTATGAAGTTCTTGCTTGGTCGCAGAACCAGATACCGGAGACCTCTTCAGTTGTCGATCACCGCCACGCCGCGACCTTCACCGGCCACCACGACTTCTGAAACACGCCTTAGTCGTCGCCGGCCGTCGACGGCTCGATGAGCCAGGGCGCCACCAACGGCAGTAACCGCAGGGATGGCGGCGGTCGAACGGGAGGAGTTGATCGTTGACCAAGCAGCGCCCGGACCAGGCAATCTGGCCGGTCTCGTACGGTGACGTGCCAGCCACCGCACCTGGCCGGGCGCCTGCCGTCCCACCCGTACGGACGAGTCCGACCAGCACCACCGGCGCTCGACGCGTGCTGAACGACGCAGGGCCCGCGGTGAATACCGGCAGAACCAGATCTCGGCGCCAGTCCCCGCGGTCCGTTCTCGCAGTGGCCGTGGGCGTGGCCGTCGCACTTGCTGGCGCAGCCGCCGCGTTCGGTCTTAATTGGTGGGGCAGCCAGCCGCACGACGACAAGCCACCCGCAGTGGCCTCCTCGCATTCGCCCACGCGTGAACCATTGGCGCGGCGCCAAGCAGCGCTCAATCGTGCTCGCTTCCCGGCCCCGGCCATCGCCGACTTCGCCGAGCCGTGGCTACCCACGGTCAGCGATTGCATTACTGATGTCAGCAGCGGCGGTCCACAACGCAGCACCGGCGAGCAGAGCCGCACACGCTGCACGGCCGGCTTCATCACTACCTACTGGATCTCCTACCACACCCTCGCTGACCGCGACCGCGCACAGGCCCGGTACCGGGCGCAGGCTGCAAATGCGCCGAAGCTCGCTCCCGGTGCCACTCCCCCGGTCGATCGGATCGCTCCCGGCGGCTCCCGCAAGGTGCAGTACATCGAGTACGCCTACGAGATCCCATCGGGAGAGCGCGCGGGGCAAGTCGTCGTGGCCGTGTGGTGGAGCGACCCGACTCAGCCAATCGCGGGAGTTTTCCTCGCCTACTGGTCGGAGGACTTGGGCTCCTCCTGGGTGCCACTACGCGACCTCTGGAACCAAGCCAGCTGACCATCGGCCCAGCGCAATTCTCGCAGCAGCAAACCTGCCGGAGTGGCACTCCCACTCATTCCGGGAACCGACCAACGTCGAACTGCGACCGAATTTCGATCTCGCCACCCTCCGCCACACGCAGCGTCAGGTCACGCTAATCAGGACCGCATGCGAGCCCTACCGCAGAGCCAGGTGCGCACCGCCGTGAACCGCCAAGTAAAGAGCAACACGATCTGTGGAACAGGTCCCCGTTATCCACAGGCTGGCAACTGCCGGTTGATCCCCACACCCGCGAAGGGCAGGGTAGCCATATGACCGAAAACATCCTCTACGCACAGCGGATTCTGACCGACGATTCAGACCCCGACGGAGTTGAGGCACTTAGCGCTCTTGTGATCGCCTATAAAGTGGCAGACTTCGTTGCCGCCGTCGCGAAAGACGATCCGGACCGATGGACATTTGCCAGCCTCAGCATCGCCGAGGGTATCGACCGGCTCACCCAAGACCTGCCCGGCGAGCTGATCCTTCCCCTCGACGCATCTGACATCGACGAGGACGCCGCCGCAACCATAAGCCAACCACTCCGCGCGTTGCTCACCACACTGGCTGCCTTGTACACCTCCGCCGCCGGTCGAGACAGCGAGCCACCGTGGCGACGGCTGACGTGGAGCTCAGTCGCACAGCACATCGCCCGCGCATTACAGGAACTGCCGTGACCTACGGCCATCATCTCGACGAGACCGCTCAGGCTCTGGCCACCGTGCAAGTCACCCTCCAGAACCCAGACCCCGGCGGGATCGCTGACTACGCCGCCGCAGCCATCGCCCGCACACATCTCTACAGGGCAATCGAGCGGCAAGTGGCCCGCCTCACCGCAAGGGGAGACGAAACGGAATTCGGCGGACTGCTCTCACAGGCTACCCAAACCACGGCATCCGATCTTCCTCTGCCGCCGCCTTCCATTCATCCGGTGGCGGTCGCGCTGCGCCAGGCAGCAGATTCTGCCCGTGCCGCCAGCGAAATCCTGAATAGCCACTTCGACCCAGCAAGCGGACGCCCCCGATCCTCGGAAGGCCACGCGATTCTGGCCGGGATTAATCGCGTTCAGAACCTTACGCACCTCGCCCAACTCGCCCGCGCGGCCAGCGAAGCTGATCGCATCCTTGCCGGCTGGCTGGAAGCCGGATACACCGCGGGTAGCCACCAACCCATCGTGCGCACCGCGATAGCCGACGCCCGCACCGCGAGTGCCGTCCTATACCCCGCCGCGAGCGCCATCCGCCGCACACTCGGGCGCACCCCCATCTACCACCTCCAGCCTCCTCCCCTTACCGACCTCGCAGAGAGATGGACCGCGCTCAACTCCCCAGCCGACTGCCTGACCGCCATGGACGTCACACGTGCCTGGCTGGTGCAGCACCACGGCAGCCTCACCGCGGCCGACCTCAACGCACTCACCCGTACCGGTCTCGCCTTGTCCTACGAGACCGACTACCTGGTCGGCCTCGCAGACGACCGCACCAACACCGGCGCCATCGGCTCCCTCGCCGGAGCCTGGCGTATCGCAGCCCGGGCTGCCGGCCACCTGCACAGCCTCACCAGGCCCGAGCCCGGCATCGGACCCGCCGTTCTCACCGCTGCCGAAGCCTGGCTCCGCAAGCAGCTACGCCCTGACGGCGGCTGGCGCGACCCTGACACCCTCCGGAACAGTCCCGACGCCGCCGCCTGGCTGACCCTTGGCCTCGAGCTCGCCGCCAGGATGCCCGACTTTGCCACCCTCGTCCACCGCGCAGCCCTGGCCGCCCTGCACCGCGGCGCCTTCCTCGAACTTGATCCCCGACAGCGGCCCGCACTCGCCGGCGAACCCGCAAGACGAGCCCTCTGGATCAAGGCCGGCCCAGCCAGCCCACAAGGCATCGTGCTACGCAGCGCCACCAGCCAACTACGTAGCCACGCCAGCTGGATGGCCCGCGAAGCCGGTGTCGCCGCCCTCCCCGGAATCAACGAGTCAGACCCTCCCAACGAAGCAAGCCGCCGTGAACTGCGCGCCCGACTTCGCCGCAGCGCAGTCACAGCTTCGACTCCCGCCATCCCAGACCAGCATCCTCTGCAGATCCGGTCACACAAGCCGTTCCAACAATCGCGCTTCCAGCCCCACCACCGGCAAACCACCATCGCGCAGCAGCAGGCCGACGAGCCACTGCTTGACTACCACCAGGGCCTCAACGGGCCGGGACTTTAGGTGTACCTTCCGTATCCTCAGCGAGCCGGCCGGAGGGCCCCAGCGGCATCCGCTCGCGCGAGGTCGCGAACCGCTTGGTAGGCGTGCTCCGCGCTCACGATGACCCGACGGTCAGCGCCGGGGACCAGCAGGACCACGTGGTGACAGCTTCGACACCAGGACGCTGAGCGCCACACCCACATCGCCCGCTCTGTCACCGCGCGCGATCCCTGGGCACGGTGCCGGAGGACACCCGCGAGCAACCCAGCGACGCCGCCCACAGCGGCCAGAACCGCCGCTGCGAACATACCCGCAGCAGAGTCCTGCGCGGAGGGCGATGGTGCGGCCAGCAGCCCGTAGCTGATGAAGACCACGATTCCCGCACATGCTGCTGCTACTGCCGATGGCCGCAACGCCGAACGGGGGTGAGGAGGGGGCCGTAGTTGCACAGCCAGAAGGCTCGACGACGCCGTGGCACTGCGGCTGGGTACGGCGAGCATTCCCCCGCCAGTGTCGTCGTGGACGTACGCGCCACTCGCGCCCCCGTTGCGCGCACCGCAGGCAGGGCGCGCATTCCAGTGGAGCCGCAGTGTGGGCAGGTCGCTCCGGTTGCCATAGCCGCCAGTATCGCGAGCGCCTAGGACATTCGGCTCCCGATCTCGCGCCCGTCTTGGTCTCAGCGGTCAGTTGGTCCCCACGGCACCCCGCATCGGTGAACGCGCGGGCGTCGCGGCGTAGGGGTCCGGCTCGCTCAACTCGGGTCGCCATTCGCCGAGCGGCACGAGGCCTGGCGCCATGAGCGTGTAGTCGCCGAAGAGCGCGGTGAGCTGCGCGTCTGTGCGGAGGGTGATCTCGGTTGCCGCTTGGGTGCGAAACACACTCTTCGCCGTTGACACGCTCGACTCTTTATATGTGTCCGTAACAGCCGCCGCACTCAGGTGCGAGAGCACCATCGCGCTGCCGGGGACAAGCCGGTCACGGATTGGTGCCACGACTTCATCGATCCGATCGTCGGGCACCTGCTGCAGCACCGCGCAATAGAGCAGCGCGGTGGGCTGGTCGAGGTCGATCACGCTGGCGAGGTCACCCTCGTGGAGGGCATTGATAATGAGGTCGGGACGGGTGAAATCGCCTTCGATGGCCCGGCAGCCCGGGATGCCCATCAAGAGCTCGTTGGATGCGACAACCGCGACGGGGTCGATGTCCACGTACAGCACTCTGCTGGTGCGGTCGACCGCCTGGACGATCTCGTGCACGTTGCCCTGGGTGGGGATGCCAGAGCCGAGGTCGAGGAACTGTCGAATGCCCGCTTCGGTCAGCACTCGGACCGCGCGCCGCAGAAACAGGCGGTTGGACCAGGCGATGTCGGCCGCGTCGGGAACAGCCTGCACGAGCTGTCGTGCGGCTTCGCGGTCTGCGGGGAAGTTCTGATCGCCGCCGAGGAGGTAGTCATAGATTCGTGCGACGGTAGCGCGGCCACCGCTGGCGCCGTGTGCATCCTTCTGTGTTTCGGCCACTGTTCTTTCCCCGTCCCTGCGCACCTGTGATGCCACGCCGTCGGCGCCGTCCGTTGTGGAGGCGGAGCCTAGTCGAACAGGCTCATTTCGGTGGGCCCTCATGATCAGGGGGCCTGCAGGTAACCGTTCGGGCGTTACACTCTGACCTTTGGTCCGGCACTGATCGTAGTGTCAGGAGGTGTGGATGGTCTGGGCTCGGGCGCGTCTCGCACGACGTCTGCGCAAGGCTGGCGTGCCGCCGCCGCCCGCTCCGTACACGGTGGACGCGTGGTGCGAGGCCATCGGGGGTGTTCGGGGCCGCCCCCTACACATACGCGGTGAACGACTGGGAGCCGAGCATCCGCCCGGTCTACTCGTTCGGCTCGACGGAGCCGACTACATCATCATCGACGCAGCGCTGCCCACGCTCGCGCGAGCGCAGACGGTTCTACACGAGGTCGCACATCTGGTCCTCGATCACGACGGCGATGCCCTACACGCAGACGTCGATGCTGCGCTAGAGGCTGAAGCCGAGTTGGCCGCTGACCTGCTGTGCCAGCAGATGGCCCACGCCGCTGGCAGCACCGCCGAACCTTCTACGCGGCAGGTAGCAGCTCTCTCGCGGATGCCGTTGAGGCTCTGGTCATCGCGGAGATGGACGGACCTTCGTGCGGACTGGCACGTCACCCAGTTGTGGATGACGCTGCGGGCGGGTATGCCTGACGCAAAGATCATCAGCACGAGCACGGGTGAGCAGGTCCCAGTAGAGGTAGGTGGTAGACACCACCGCCATCGACGGGTGATCGAGGTCCACGACGCGTTGCGGCTGCTGAGACCGTGGTGCAGTGGACAGGTTCACGACAGCGCGGAGCGGCGAGCCCTGCGATACCGGCTCGATTCTGCTGCTGTAGCTGCAGTCGCCGAAGCAGCGACGGTAGCGGTCGCGCTGCGTCGGCGCCAGGCCGCGCTGCCGCTCGCTGACGATTCGCCCTTCGTCGCCGCGCCCTTGGACGTGACTGACGTGCGGGCTGAGGCCCGCCGCCTGGCCAGGATGTCTCGCGCTCTGCATGACTCGCCCCTCGTCGCCGCCGAGGTGGACTGCTGGGTGCCGGTGATCGCGTCCGCCGATACCAGCGAGGCCTCTCCCCCTGCGACGTTGGCGCGTGGTCTAACCGTCATGCCGCTGCCAGACAGCGCGACGCGGCCTGGTCGTCCAGCGCGTGCGGTGTAAGCGCACGATCTGCGCCCCGTCGTGCAAGGCCGTCGGCTGCCACAGCGAGGCGTGATTCCGAACTTGACTCGGGAACATCTCGCCCCCGAACAATGGCCCACCGCCGAGTGCGCAGCCGAGCCTCGCCAACTCGTGTCGCTCCTCTTCGACGGTTATCCCGGGTGCGATGACCGCGAGGTCCAGGTCGAAGGCGAGGTCGGCTGCCGCGCGGATGACAGCCTGCGCCGGCCGCCAACCGGCGTCGAGTGCGTAGGCCGGGTCGAGCCGGAGGAAGCTCCAAGTGGCGGCGTTGAGCGTCTGAATGCTGCCCTGAATGCTGCCGTAGCTGCCCAGCAACAGCCGCACCCCGTACTGCCGGAGCAGGTCGGTCACGTCGCGGCCGGGCAGGCCAGTAGGTTGCGCCAGCTCCAGTACCAGAGATGACCCCGCCACAGCGTGGTTGCGCAGGAGATCACGGAGCCCGTCGACGAATCTGGGGGTGAGGGCGCGTGCGGGCACCGGCACCACCAGCGCGACGTGCGGCAGCGCCTCCCGCCAGGTCACCGCGGCGGACAGGGATCGCGTGAGCACCTTTCGTGCGAGGGCTTCCAGGCCGTCCTGGTTCGTCACGAGCTGGTAGATGTACTCGTCGGCGACGAGCACATCGTGCCGTGAGTAGAGGATTCGCGGCACGGACTGCATCATCACAATGCTGCCGGTGGTGAGGTCGACAATCGGCTCGTACGCGATCGACATCCGTGCGTCGACCAGGTCCCGGTCCAGGGCGCGGCCGTATGCAGGACCAGTGTGATATGACACCAAACGGTCTTGCCCCCGGCGAATAGCCCGCCACATCACCTGTTCTGCGGCGACGAGCAGCTCCGCGACATCGGCGGCGGCACCAGATGTCATTCCTGCGCTGGCCCGGACGTTGAGCATGCCCCGATCGGTGGTGACCGGGCGGCGTAGTGCCGCGACGGTCCAGCACGCCCGCTGGTACGCGGCGTCCCGCGGCACGGCCCACATGATGAGGGCGAACTCGGCGTCGCCGATACGTCCAACGACGGAGCCCGGATCCCCTGGGGCATGGCACAGCCTTCCGGCAAGTTCGTTCAGCAGCGTCAGAGCCGCATCCCTGCCGATCTGGTCCGCGAGAAAGTCGTAGTTCTCTAGGCGAACCGCGACCACATGGCACGTCCCGGTGGCGATCTCGGCGACGCGGGCCAGCAGCGTTCTGCGATTACAAAGACCGGTGTCCGAATCCTGGGCGGCTGCCACCTCATGCCGGCGCGCTTCCTGCTCCAGCAGGTCGTACGCGTGCGCGTTGTCGAGACTCGTCGCCAGGGTCGCAGTGAAAGTTCGTAGGGTGACACGTTCCCGCGCTGACAGTTCATCACCGACCCCGGCGAGATACAGCCGCACCACACCGTGCAGCCCGGTCGCGTTGTCCCCGAACTCGGACCGCACCGTTGGCCGCGACTCGACGATGTCGGGAGCGTCAGCTGCCGGCCCGTCGTACACCACCCGCGCATCGCCAGCGTCGCCACCAGCACGAACCAGCCGTTCGCTGCCATCGATCTCGATGTCAGCGGCCCGAGCACCGAACAGCCTTACCGCTCCGGCTGCGGCGGTGCGAAGAACGAAGTCGAGGTCACGCGCCGACAGTGCATCGCTCAGCACCGCCAGGTCCTCCCAAGCACGCCGCTCTTCGCGGATCTGAAGTCGATAAGTCAACGCGAGGTGCACGATAAGCATCACCGTCGGCAGCGCTATCAACGCTCGCAGGTCAAGCCCGGTAACGACCGCAACAAGACCTGCGGTGACGATCTCCCCAACGGCAACGATCAGGCGAGTCCGCCACAGATGGCGTAGAACAAGCAGGAACGGCCGCCCTGTCGCCAATCTGACCGTCGTGATCGTGACCAGTTCTTCCAGCGCCAGTACCGCCACCGCCGCCGTAAGGAACGCGATCATGTGCCGAACCAGATTCGGGTCGCCTACATCGGCTTCGGAGAAACCGGGCTGAAGGCCAAAGGAATACATAACCGACCCGGCCGCTGCCGCAGTGACCACATCCATGCTGCTGTTGTGGATCGTCTTGTGCAGGCCCGAGGACCGGGAACGGCTCACCACCAGCCGCGCCACACTGACCCCAACCGCCGTGCACAGGACAACCCACGGGACCGGAAGAGCGGAGGCGCAGACCAGACACGCCGTGGGCGTCAAGGTGATCCGGATCGGTACTCGTTGTGGAAGCGGCGCCGAGCAGATCGCGCCGACCGCCATGAGCGCTGCGCCCATGAAAAGGTAGACGGAATAGTAGAGCGCCGGCTGCCCCGCATGTGTAACCGCCCACACGAGGCACGCCAGCGCCGAAGCAAAAAGGATGGAAGTAAACAGGCCCAGCGCCCACTTCTCACGCTGGATCGGCATCAATCAGTCCCCCGCGATCATCAGCCCCAGCCCTTCCAAGTAGATCGTCCACAGTAGCAGCCCAGCAGCGGGCGTTCAGCCCCACTCGACGCCCTTACGCATTGCAGCACCCCCTTTCTCCGCTGTATCGACACCAGCCGGAACGTATGACCGCGCAAGGGTGCGTTTCAACACCAAAGAGTCGTTTTGGTCATCCATTGCGCACTGAGACGCTGCGGCGTGACAGCCCGTAGATGAGTCGCAGTAAGGGACTAGCCGTGAGTGCCGAAGGCTTCGATCGATTCCATTGCGCTCGAAACCCGACTAACGGAGTGCGATGCAATGATGGCGACGCGTAACCGCCTTCCCGATAGTTGCCGTCGCGGGCGCTGCCCGAGGTGGTGCGCAAGTACAACGAGTCGGCGGGTTAGCCGCCGGTAGGGCAGCTAGCCTCAGCCCTTCATTAAGGGCGGGTCCATATAGTGGATCTTGAAAGGGAGATGCCTTCCGGCCTGGGAAGATAGGACTTGCTGAGGGTCTCATCTATCCCGGACGGAAGGCACCTGTCAGGTGAAGGCTACCGGAACACGCCCGAAGATCATCGTCAGCGGCGACGGACGTGGCG
>NZ_LEKG01000238.1:0-8901 GCF_001029515.1 Micromonospora sp. RV43
GTGCGCACCGGCGCGCTCGCCGAGGACCACCTGGCCGCCCTCGCCGGGGCCCGTGCCGCGCTGCTCGGCGCGGCACACGACGCCCTGCTCGACCGCCTCGACACCGCGCTCGGCCGGCCCCGCGCGGCGTGGACCGCCGCACCGGACGGCACCGCCGTCTCCCCGCCCGCCCTGGCCGGCGCGCGGGCCTGGCTGCACGAACTGGCGCTCGCCGGCTGGCGCGGCACCGACCACGAACTGCTCTCCGCCGCCGCCGCGCCGGTCGAGGCCGCACTCGCCGACCCGGCGTCACGCCGCATCGCGGTGCTCCTCGACGGCCTCGCCGCCGAACTGCGCGCCGCCCTGCCGGTGGCGTCGCTGCCACAGGTGCCCGCCCGCCGGTGGGCCGACCTGTGGACCCGCGCCGTCCTGCTCACCCTCGGCGCGCACGGCGAGACCGCGCCCGGCGAGCCGGTGTCCGGCCGGCTGCTGCCCCTCGGCGTCGACCTGCACGAGCACGACACCGCGTTCCAGGCGCAGGTGCACGCACTGCTCGAACCGGCCGGGGGCGGCGCGCCCCGGCTCGTCCGCGTCACAGTGGTCGCGGCGAAGGTCGCCACCATCGTCGGCCCGGCCGGCTGGCGGCTGCTGGAGGCGTACCCGGTCCTGATCAACGCCCTGGCCCAGCGGCGGGCGATCACCGTCACCGACCTCGTCGCCCACGGCGCGGACCTGCGCTGGGCCGAGGAGCGGGCGGCCCTCGGCGAGCCGGCCGACCCGTTCGCCACGGCCCGGGTGCTGCTGGCCGGCGCCACGGCGGCGGCGACCCCACCGCTGCTGCGCCACCCCGCCGCGATCGCCGAACCGGTACTGGTCGAGGGCTACACCGTCCGCGACGACGACGGCGTCCCGGCGCTCGACCTCGACGGCCGGTCCCTGCACCTGGCCACCGACCGGCTGCCCGCCGCCGGTCCGCTCACCCCCGCGCTCGTCGCCGCCTCCACCGCCTGCCTCGGCCTGCTCCGCTGGGATGACGACCGCTGGCTGCTGCAACCCCTCGCCGTCCGGGCCACCGTCAAGCGGCAGACGGTCGAGGCGCACAACGGCGACTGGGCGTGCGGCGTCACCGACCCGAAGACGGCCAAGGCCGTGGCCAAGGCGGGCGACGCCGTGGCGGTGCTGCGCGAACGCGCGGGACGGTTGCTGCGCCGATGACCGAGGACCGCACCCACGCCAACCGCCGCCAGGTGCTCTACTGGCGGCTGCTCGCCCGCCTGTTCCACCCCGACGAGCAGCCCGGCCTGGAGTCGGCGAGCGTCGCCGTCGTCGACGACCTCGGCCTGCCGGCCGCCCTGCTGGACCCGGCCGTCTCCGTCGACACCGTCGTGCAGCGCTTCCCCGCCCTCGCCGGCGAGCTGCGCGGCCTGCTCACCCCCGGCGACGACACCACAGCCGCCGCCGGGCCGTTCCAGCCGGCCGAGACCGAGGTACGCCGCGCCGCGCTGGCGTCCAAGCTGCTGCTCAACGTGTTCGCCACCGGCGGCGGCGAGGTCAGCGCCGGGCAGCTCGCCCGCTGGCAGGCCGACGCCGGCTGGTTCGAGCAGGCGTGCGGCGCGCAGCCCGGTGAGCTGCGCCGCGAGGGCACCGGCCTGGGTGCCACGCTCGCCGGGCTGGAGGGTGACCTGGTGGCCCGGATGCGGCTGCGCGAAGTGCTCGCCGACCCGGCGCTCGCCGCCCGGCTGACCCCGAGCATGTCCCTGATCGAGCAGCTCCTGCGGGACAAGTCCAACCTGTCCGGGGTGGCGCTCGCGAACGCCAAGTCACTGATCCGCCGCTACGTCGACCAGGTCGCCGAGGTGCTGCGTACCCAGGTCGCGCAGGCCACCGTCGGGGCCGTCGACCGGTCCGTGCCGCCCAAGCGGGTCTTCCGCAACCTCGACCTGGACCGCACCATCTGGCAGAACCTGACCAACTGGAGCCCGGACGACGAGCGCCTCTACGTCGACCGGCTCTACTACCGGCAGACCGCCCGGCGGACCACCCCGTCGCGGCTGATCGTGGTGGTCGACCAGTCCGGCTCGATGGTCGACTCGATGGTCAACTGCACCATCCTCGCCTCGATCTTCGCCGGCCTGCCCAAGGTCGACGTGCACCTGATCGCGTACGACACCCGGGCGCTGGACCTCACCCCGTGGGTGCACGACCCGTTCGAGGTGCTGCTGCGCACCAAGCTCGGCGGCGGCAACGACGGCCCGGTCGCCATGGCCCTGGCCCGCCCCAAGATCGTCGAGCCGCGGAACACGGTCATGGTCTGGATCTCCGACTTCTACGAGTTCGACAGGTCCCAGCCGCTGTTCGACGGCATCGAGGCCGTGCACCGATCCGGCGTGAAGTTCATCCCGGTCGGCTCGGTCAACAGCTCCGGCAACCAGAGCGTCAACCCCTGGTTCCGGCAGCGCCTCAAGGACCTCGGCACCCCCGTCATCTCCGGCCACATCCGCAAGCTCGTCGCCGAGCTGAAGAACTTCCTCACCTAGGAGAGCATCCCTGATGTCCGACATGCTCCGCGCCCCCGCCGAGGTCAAGTACGCCGACGAGCTGGCCTACCTCGAATCCGTCGACACCGGGCCGAAGCCGTTCTCCTGGCGGCTGAGCCCTCGCATGGTCCGGCTGTTCGTGCTCGGCTCCGAACGCGCCGACGGCCTCGACCGGGAGATCCCGCAGAAGTGGTTCGGCGACCGCAGCTTCGTCGAACGCAGCATCGTCACGCTCGCCTCCGACCGCGGCCTGCTGCTCATCGGCGACCCGGGCACCGGCAAGAGCTGGCTCGCCGAGCTGCTCGCCGCCGCTGTCTGCCGCAACTCCACGCTCGTCGTGCAGGGCACCGCCGGCACCACCGAGGACCACATCAAGTACTCGTGGAACGTCTCCATGGTCATCGCCCGGGGCCAGTCGCGCGAGTCGATGATCCCCTCGCCGATCATGACCGCCATGGAGCAGGGCGTGATCGGCCGGTTCGAGGAGCTGACCCGCTCCACCAGCGACGTCCAGGACGCGCTGATCTCGATCCTGTCCGAGAAGTACGTCTCGATCCCGGAACTGGACCACGACAACATCGTCTTCGCCAAGCCCGGCTTCTCCGTCATCGCCACCGCCAACAGCCGCGACCGGGGCGTCAACGACCTGTCCTCCGCACTCAAGCGGCGGTTCAACTTCATCCGCATCCCGGTGGTCACCAACAAGCGCAGCGAGGCCGAGATCGTCCGCTTCCGGACCGAGGAGCTGCTGCGCCGGCACCGCATCGAACTGGACGTGCCGCCCACCCTGCTCGACATCCTGCTGCAGAGCTTCGCCGACCTGCGCGCCGCCGCGTCCGCCGCCACCAGCGACGACGAGAAGCTGGAGTCGGCGCTGTCCACCGCCGAGCAGATCGGCGTGCTGGAGGACGCGATCCTGCACAGCCAGTTCTTCGGCGACCGCACCCTGCGCGCGCAGACGCTCGCCGGCTCACTGATGGGCTCGCTGGCCCGCCGCGCCCCGGAGGACCTGGCCATCCTCAACAAGTACCTGCACGGCGTGGTCGAGCCCCGCGCCAAGGCCGACGGCGGCGACTGGGAGGGCTTCCTCGACGGCGGCCGCCAGGCGATCGCGTCGCTGTCATGACCGCGCCCGCACCGACCGGCCTGTTCGGTCCGCTGCGCGACCAGCTCACCGACGCCGCCGCCGCGTTCGCCGGCTCCCCGGACGCGCTCGCCGGCATCCTCACCGGCATGGTCGACGACGTCGACAGGGCGCTGCGCGAACGGCTGGAGATCTTCCCGGTCTGCCACCACTCCCCCGCCTCGGCGCTGGCCATGGCACGCCGCCTGCGCGCCCGCCCGCCCAAGGTGATCTACCTGGAGCTCTGCGAGGACCTGCGCCCCCTGCTCGACGAGCTGCGCAACTGCCGGCTGCCGGTGGCGGTGCAGGCGTTCGCCACCGAACTCGACGGCTTCCCCGCCGAGTGGAGCCCGGTGAGCGTGGTCGCCCCGATCACCGAGGCGTCCGCCGAATACCAGGCCGTCGCGTACGCGCTGGACACCCCCGGCGTGGAGCTGGTGCTCGTGGACCGCTCCACCGACCACGTCTTCCAGTGGACCCCCCGTGACGACACCGGGCCCGCACCGGGGCCGGACTCCGCCCCCGCGTCCGCCGACGAGGACACGGCACTGCACGGCGACGCGGTCGGCGTGGAGATCGGCGACCTGCGCCCCCGGTTCGCCGAACTGGAGGCCCACCTGCTGCACCACGGCAAGGTGCGGCACTGGTCGGAATGGTGGGACCAGTACGTCGAACGGCCGCTCGCCGACGCCGACCACGACACGTACCGCCAGGTCATGGTGCTGATCGGCAGTCTGTTCCGGCGGCTGCGCCCGTCCCGGTCCGCCCGCGACGAACGCGACGAGGACCGCGAACGCCACATGTGGACCCGGATGCGACAGCACCTCGCCGAAAGCGGCGCCGACCCGGCCGACTGCCTCTACGTCTGCGGCGCCTTCCACGCCGCCAGCCGGGTCGAACAGTTCGGCCTCGACTCGACCGCACCGGACTTCCCGATCAGCCCGCGCACCGGCACCCGCTGGCGTTACGGCCTCATCCCGTCCAGCCACTCGGCCATCGAGGCGCAGTTCGGGCTGGCCCCGGGCACCGTGTCCATCGCCGCCGCGAACTGGACGGCCGCTGTCGCCCGCACCCGGCTCACGCCGTACCGGCTGGCCGGGCAGCGTACCGGGAAGAAGGGCCGCCGGGCCCGCGCCGCCGCGCCGACCGCGACCGGCCCGGCCACGGACCGGCTCAGCGGATTCCTCGCCGCCCCGCCCGTCCTCGACGAGCTGGACGAGGCCGAACTGCGCGGCTGGTGCGTCGACATCGTCCGGCTCGCCCGCCGCAACGGCTACCTCGCCAGCACCGCCGACGCGATCGCCGTGTTCGAGACGTCGATCCTGCTCGCCACCATGCGCAACCGCGCGCGGCCCACGCCGTACGACTTCGCCGACGCCGCCGTGACCTGCATCGAGAAGGACGTGGTGCCCGGCCGCCGCGACGTCCGCCGGCTCTGCGAGATCCTCCTCGGCGGCGACCGTGTCGGCCAGGTCGGGTACGACTCCCTGCCGCCGCTGGCCCGCGACGTCCTGGACCGGCTGCGCCCCCTCGGCCTCGACCTGGAACGGCGCACCGTGCAGCGGGCGCTGCTCGACCTGCGCGCCGACCCGGCGCTGGCACCCTGCTCCGACCTGCTGTGGATGCTGCGGCACCTGCTGCCCGCCGACGCGGTCCGCCCGATCATGGGCGAGCGCCGCCTCGGCCACCGCTCCGAACAGGAGAGCTGGGACCTCGCGCTCGGCCGCAACCAGCGCGCCCTGATCGAGCTGGGCTACGAGGGCGTCACCGTCGAACAGGTGCTGGAGCAGCGGCTGCGCCGGGCGGTACGCGGCCCCGACGCGACAGCCGCCCGCGCGCTCGCCGCCGTCGAGGACGCCATCCGGCTGCTGGACAGCCCTCGCCTGGTCGACGAACTCGGCGCGCGGGCGGTGGAGCTGCTCGCCGCCGAACGCACAGTGGACGACGCGCCGGAGGTGCTGCGCCGCATCCGGCGGCTGCTCGCCCACCACCGCACCACCACACCGGCGCTGCCCGCGTGGTGCCGGACGTTCGTCACCACCGGGTACGCCCACTACTGCACGCTGCTGCCCACCGCGTTCGTGGACGAGTCCACCGGCGTACGGCAGGTCGGCGCGATGCTCGGCTTCCTGTTCAGCATGGAGAGCCTCGCGTTGTCGCTCGGGTGCGACCGCTCCCAGCTCGAACTGGCCGTCGCGCAGGCCCACCCGGAGGCCCCGGCCAAGCTCGCGCTGCTCTGGGCCGCCCGCCACCAGCTCGGCCTGCTGCCGCTGGCGCGACTGCGCGAACAGTGCGCCGAGCTGCTCGCCAATCCGCTCGTGGTGCCCGCGTTCCCGCAGTACCTGTCCGGCTTCGTGCACTCGCTCGAACCGGTGCCGGGGCTCGCGCCGTTCGTGGTGGAGACCATGTCGTCCGCCTTCGCCGGACTGCCCGACCCGGTGCTGCTGCCCTGGCTGCCGACGCTGATCACCACACTGCGCGAGCACGGCCCGGAGCTGGTGCCGCTGCTGGTCCGCGAGGCGGAACGCACGTTCCCCGCCACGCTGCCCGCGCTGGACGCCTGGTCACCGCCGTGGGCGGCCGCGCCCACCCCGTCCACCGCGCCCGCGCCGTCCCCGGGAACCGGTCCGGTGCACGGTCTGCTGGTCGCCCATCCGGAGGCGGTCGACGCGGTGGCGGCGCTGCTCGGCTGCTCCGGCGACTGGCAGCCGCTCGCCGAGGGCGGCACGTCGCCGGGTGACGGGGCGTCGGTGCTGCTCGCCGCACACCCGGCGACGGCTCATGCGGTGGCGATGCTGCTGGCGGACTGATCGACGTCGGCGGGTTTGCGAGGGCAGGCGACCATGGAGTGGTGATCCGCTTTCTGCTGAACCTGCTGTGGCTCGTCTTCGGCGGCGGCTTCGTCCTGGCCCTGGGCTACGGCGTGGCCGCCCTGATCTGCTTCGTCCTCGTCGTCACCATCCCGTTCGGTGTCGCCTCGCTGCGGCTGGCGTCGTACTCGCTGTGGCCGTTCGGCCGCACGATCGTGCGCAAGCCGGGCGCCGGTCTGCCCTCCGGCCTGGCGAACGTGCTCTGGGTGGTGCTGGCCGGCTGGTGGCTGGCGCTGTCGCACATCCTCGCCGGCATCGCGCTCTGCGTGACGATCATCGGCATCCCGTTCGGGGTGGCGAACTTCAAGCTGGTCCCGGCGGCGCTGTGGCCGCTCGGCCAGGAGGTCGTCGACAACCCGTAACCACATGCCGGCCCCGGCGCCCGCGCCGCCGGGGCCGGGGCCGGGCCCTCGCCGTGCCCAGCCCCTTCCCTGGCGTCCGCTGCGCCCCGCGAGCGGGTGGAACGTCATGGGTGTCAAACGAGGCCGGAGACACCCATGACGTTCCACCCCGTGGTTAGCACTCCTCGGGCAACGAGTGCGAGTCCTGATGAGCGGGATCCGCGTTCCGGTCACCGGGGTTGCGGGCGATCTTGGTACGAAACTGCCCTGATGGGGGCCGTTTCGTACCAAGATCTGCTGGTCGTCGTTGACTGCTCGCGTGGAGATGCGGAGCGGGCGCGGGCAGCGCACCATCTCTCCGGCGTCCTAGGAGGATGGGGTGATTGCTCAGGGGACGCGAATGGGGCTCGCGGGTGCGCCCGGGTGGCTAGCGTCGGGAGGGTGCGGGACGGGGTGATCGAGACGCTCAAGGCGGACCCGGCGATGTCCGGTCTGCGCCGGTCGCTGGACTTCTACCACGGCGACCCGGCGCGCGACGCCGCCCTGGACGCGTTCTACGCCCCGCTGGTCCGCGCCGGTGACCTGGTCTTCGACGTCGGCGCGCACGTGGGCGACCGGCTCGGCAGCTTCCGCCGTCTCGGTGCGCGCGTGGTGGCGGTCGAGCCGCAGCCGCTGTGCGCCCGGGTGCTACGCGAGATGTACACGGACGACGACGGCGTGACGGTGGTGGAGGCGGCGTGCGGGCGTACAGCCGGGCCGGTGCGACTGCACGTGAACTCGGCCAACCCGACCGTCTCCACCGCCTCCCCCGGGTTCGTCCGTGCCGCCGACGGCGCGCCCGGCTGGACGGGCGAGATCTGGGACGCCCAGATCGAGGTGCCGGGCACCACGCTGGACGCGCTCGTGGCCGCGTACGGCGTACCGGCGTTCGTGAAGATCGACGTGGAGGGCTTCGAGGACGCCGTGCTGGCCGGGCTGAGCCGGCCGGTCCCCGCGCTGTCGTTCGAGTTCACCACCATCGCCCGGGTGGCGGCGGCGCGCTGCCTGGACCGGCTCGCCGCGCTCGGCTTCACCCGGTTCACCGTGGCGATCGGTGACGAGATGGAGTTCGCGCTGCCCGGCTGGCGTCAGGCCGCCGAGGTGGCCGCGTACCTGCGTACGCTGCCGGACGAGGCCAACTCCGGCGACGTGTACGCCCGCCCCTGAACCTCCACTTCGGAGAGATGCGAACCGGACCGGAAGGCATCGACCCTGCTCATCGCCGTGATCGGCGGAGCCGCAGCCCGGGCACTTTTTTCAAGCCTCGAACTTAGCAGTGCATCGTTATCCGTCTGTGATTGACGTGACCCGCGCCACTTGGGTTGACTGCCACGGAACCGCTTCCGCAACCGGTTCCGAAACACCCCGCTCATCCCTGCGACCCGGGAGCGTCACGTGCCGATCACCATCGCCGACGTCGCCACCCGCGCCGGGGTGAGCAAGACGACGGTCTCCCGGGTGCTCAACGGCAAGGGCGAGGTGCACGTCCGTACCGCCGACCGGGTCCGTGCCGTGATCAGCGACCTCGGGTACGTGCCGAGCGCCCGCGCGGTCGGCCTCGCCCGGGGGCGTACCCGGGTGGTCGGGATGCTGGTCCCGGCGCTGACCTGGCCGTGGATGGGCGAGGTGCTCCAGGGCGCGGCCGACGTGGTCGAGGCCGCCGGCTACGGCATGCTGCTGTTCACCTGCACCCACGGCGACGAGTCGATGCGCCGGTTCGCCTCCCAGGTCTCGGCCAAGTCGTTCGACGGCCTGCTCGTGGTCGAACCGGAGGGGACGCTCGACTACATCACCGAGCTGCACCGGCGCGGCCTGCCGGTCATCCTCATCGACGACCGGGGCCACCAGCCCGGCTTCCCGTCGGTGCGGACCACGAACGAGGAAGGCGCGCGGGCCGCCGACGGGCTGGCCAACCGGCTCTACCTCGACCCGGTGCTGCGCGGCGCGTCCCCCAGGACGTGATCGCGGACCTGGCCGCCGAGGGGGTACGTATCCCCGTCGAGGACGGCGAC
>NZ_LEKG01000239.1:0-8724 GCF_001029515.1 Micromonospora sp. RV43
ATCCCCCACTTCAGGGAGGCAACCATCATGGCTACCACTCTGCTGCGCAAGACCGTTCTGACCGCTGCCGGTGTCGTCGCCACCGCTGGTGGCATCGCCGGCCCCGCCATCGCCGCCCATGCCGCCCCCACCACCGGCACCACGAGCGTGGTGGCCGACCGCAAGGGCCACGGCGAGCGGGAACTCGACGTGCGCTACGAGGCGCAGCCCAACTTCTACTTCTGCGGCCCCGCCGCCGCCCGTAACGCGCTGAGCGTGCAGGGCAAGAACATCGACGTGCACGCCATGGCCAAGGAGATGGGCACCACCGAGGCCGGCACCAACTCCATCAACGACATCACCCCGGTGCTCAACAAGGAGACCGGTAAGGACGTCTACAAGTCCACCGAGATCCCCGTGGACAAGGCCCGCGACCGCGACAAGGTCGACAAGCTGCGCGCCGACGTGGTCAAGACCGTCGACGACGGCCGTGCCGTGGTGGCCAACATCGCCGGCACCGCCACCGACACCGACGGCAACGCCCACTCCTTCGAGGGTGGCCACTACATCAGCGTGGTCGGCTACCGCGACGGCGGCAAGGTCGTGACGATCGCCGACTCGGCCAACCCGAACCAGGCCTCCTACCGGATGGACGTCGACGAGCTCGCCCGCTGGATCGCCAGCCGCGGCTACAGCTCCTGACCGAACGACCATGACGAAGGGCCCGACCCCCACCACGGGGTCGGGCCCTTTCGCGCGTATCCAACGGCTGCCTTCCGGTCACCTCGCCGTCACGCCGGTGTCGTCACCCGGACGGCTCGCTCCACCACGCTGGGTCGCGCCGGATCGTCCGGGCGACCGTGAAGGAGCAGCTGTGGCAGCCGAGGAGGCGACGCACCGCCCACCGACCACGCCCCGCCCAGCCGCGCCGAGCCGCCCCGACGTGAGCGTGGTCGTGCCTGTCTACAACACGCTGCGCTACCTGCGGTCCTGCCTCGACTCGGTGCTGCGGCAGACGATCGGGCCGGGCCGGATGGAGATCGTGGCGGTGGACGACGGGTCCACCGACGGCAGCGGCCGCCTGCTGGACCGGTACGCCGCGAAGCACCCCGGCACGGTGCGGGTGGTCCACCAGCCCAACTCCGGTGGCCCGGCGTCGCCCTGCAACCGGGGACTGGACCTGGCCACCGGCCGGTACGTCTTCTTCCTCGGCTCGGACGACCGGCTCGGTCCGGAGGCCCTTGAGCGTCTGGTCGCCGCCGCCGACCGGTACGGCTCGGACGTGGTGCTCGGCAAGGTGGTCGGGGTCAACGGCCGGCACGTGTTCTCCGACGTGTTCGCCGACGGCAACGCGGTCGACGTGAGCCTGTTCGACTCGGCGCTGCCCTGGTCGCTGGCGAACACGAAGCTGTTCCGGCGCGACCTCGTGGACCGGCTCGGGCTGCGGTTCCCGGAGGACATGCCGGTGCTCAGCGACCAGCCGTTCACGCTCGCCGCCTGCTACCACGCCCGCCGGATCTCGGTGCTCGCCGACTACGACTACTACCACGCGGTGCGCCGGCTGGACGCCCGCAACATCACCTACCACAGCCGGGTCGAGCAGCGCCTGGTCAGCGTGGAGCGGCTGTTCGCGTACGTGGCCGACCTGATCCCCGCCGGGGAGCGCCGGGACGCGGTGCTGCGCCGTCACGCCGGGCTGGAACTGGCGAACCTCGTCGGCGACGACTTCCGGCACCTGGACCGGGCCGCGCAGGAGCGGGTGCACGCGACGGTCGCGCGGCTGGTGCGGCGGCACGTCACCGACGGTCTGCGGGACCGGCTCGACATCGAGGCCCGGCTGCGCCTGGGCGCGGTGACCGCGGGCGGAGTCGACGACCTGCTGGCGGTGATCGAGCAGGACAGCGGCCGGGGCGTGCCGGCGACGGTGTTCGCCGGTGACCGCTGGCACGCGGGCTATCCGGGTGCCCCGGCGCGGTGGACCGACGTCACCGACGTGCGCGCCGACTGGCTGGCGCGGCTGGACACCGTCGACGTGAGCTGGGTCGACGGGCACACGTTGACGGTGACGACGCGCAGCCCGTACCCCCGGTTCGCCACGGAGGCCGGGCCGGTGCGGATGCTGGCCGGTCCGGTCGTGGGCGCCACCCGGATGGACGCCGGCGATCCGACCGGCCGCACGCTCCGCACGGACTTCGCACTCGACCGGCTCCTGGCGGCAAGCTCCGCCAGCGGGCAGCGCCATCCGGTCCGCGCCGAGGTGGACGGCGGTCACGGGCGCGGCGGGGCCGCGGTGCGCGCGCCCCGGCTCGCCGCCGGGCGGCCCCGGCTGCTGCGGCACGGCGCCCGGCTGTACGGGGTGGCGGCGACAGTCGACCCGCGCAACGGTCAGCTCGTGCTCTCCGTGGTGCCGGTGACGGTGGGTCAGCTCGTCGGGCGGCTGCGCCGGCGCGGTGGGCGCGGTCCAGTAACGGCGCAGACGTCAGGGCGCGGCCCGGAAGCCCTGCTCGGCCGGCATGGGCACCTGGAGGTACGTGGTGCCGCGCAGGTCCAGCCAGGCCCGCTGCGGCGCGCGGACCAGCCGCACCATCACCCCGGTGCAGGCGGGGCAGCGCCCGACCAGGCCCGGGGCGTGCGAGTAGACGTGTAGCCCGGCCATCGGGCCGGTCGTCCCGCAGGTGTCGCAGCGGCCGGTGGTGGCGCTCAGGTCGACGGCGAACAACTCACGCAACGGCCCGTCGAGCATGTTGCCGTCCACGTAGGACAGGTCGGTCATACGCCCTCCTCGGGTCTCAGCCGGTCGGGCCGAACCGTTCGGTCCGCACGCGCCGGGTCGGGTGACCCAGCCCCACCAGCAGGTCGGCCACGGTCTCCACGAATCCGGTGGGGCCGCACACGTAGCACAGCGGCTCCAGGTCGGGCGGCCAGCCGTGGCTGTTCACGTCGGCCAGGCCGATCCGGTGCGGCTCGCCGCGCCAGCCCTCGGGCGCGGACCTGGTGTAGACGTACGCGACGTCGAGGCCCTGGTCGTCGCGCGCGCGGCGGCGCAGCTCGTCGGCGTAGATGACGTCGTCGGGGGTGCGCACCGAGTAGACGAGCCGGAACGGCGTGCGGCTGCCCGCGGCGCGGCGCGCGCGGATCATCGCCATCAGCGGCACCACGCCGGATCCGCCGCCCACGAGCAGCACCGGCGCGGTGTCGTCGGTACGCCAGACGAACCAGCCGCCGACCGGGCCGCGTACCTCCAGCGGGTCGCCCTCGGCGTAGGTGTCGGTCAGGTACGGCGACACCTCGCCGTCGGGCACCCGCTGCACCGTCACCTCGATCCGCTCGCCGTCGGCGGGGCCGGCCAGCGAGTACGACCGGGCGGCCTGGTAGCCGTCCTCGGCGGTGAGGCGCAGGTCGACGTGCTGCCCGGGCAGGTGCCCGGGCCAGCCGGGCACGTCCAGCACCAGCGTCTGCGCGGTGGGCGTCTCGATCCGCCGCTCGACCAGCCGGGCGACCCGCCACATCAGCGGCGCGACGCGGCGGCCCTCGGCCTGCGCCGTCACCTCAGTCGCCCTGGTAGCGCTGCTCGCGCCACGGGTCGCCGTAGTCGTGGTAGCCGGCGGTCTCCCAGAAGCCGGGCCGGTCGTCGGCGAGCAGCCGGATGCCGTGCACCCACTTGGCCGACTTCCACAGGTACAGGTGCGGCACGAGCAGCCGCGCCGGTCCGCCGTGCTCGGCCGGCAGCGGCCCCCCGTCGTACGTGTGCACCACCCAGGCCCGCCCGCCGCGCAGGTCATCGAGCGGCAGGTTGGTGGTGTAGCCGCCGTAGGAGTGCGCGAGCGCGTACCGGGCCTCGGTGTCGACGCCGTCGAGCAGCGTGTCCAGGGAGACGCCCTGCCAGGTGGTGCCGAGCTTGGACCAGCGGGTGACGCAGTGCAGGTCCACAGTCGGGGTGTCCTGCGGCAGGCCCATCATCTCGTCCCAGGACCAGCGGTACTCCGCGCCGGTCTCGCTGGTCAGCACGAACTCCCAGGTGTCCAGCGGCACGCGCGGCGTCGGGCCCGCGGAGAGCACCGGGAAGTCCTCGGTGAGGTACTGCCCCGGCGGCAGGTCGGGCGCGGACGTACGGGGCCGGCCCTGGAAGCCGGGCGAGACGATTCCCACCCGTCAGTCGTACCACCGCCGGTCCCGCCGGGGCAGGGGTTCCCACCGAGTCAGGCGGAACCTCCACCCTGCACCTCGTGCACGACGGTGCGCTTGCCGTCGCCGCTGTTGCGGGTGGCCCGCAGGCTGGTGATGGTGACGATCACCAGGACACCGATGATCACGCCGAGCGAGGCGAGCGTCGGGATCTCCGGCACGCCCTCCCAGATGCCGTGCGCCCAGTGCAGGCCGAGCTTGACGCCGATGAACGCCAGGATGGCGGCCAGGCCGTAGCTGAGGTGCACGAGGCGGCTCAGCGCGGCGTGCAGCACGAAGTAGAGCGCCCGCAGGCCCAGTAGCGCGAAGGCGTTGGTGGCGAAGACCAGGTACGGGTCCTCGGTGATGCCGTAGACGGCCGGCACCGAGTCGACGGCGAACACGATGTCCGTGGCCAGCACGGCGACCACGACGAGCGCGAACGGGGTGAGCGCCCGCCGGCCGCCCTGCCGGATCGTCATCCGGGTGCCGTGGTAGTCGTCGACCACCGGCATGATCTTGCGGAGCAGGCGTACCGACCGCATCTTGTTGATGTCGACCTCCTGCTCGTGCCCGGAGAGGGCGTCGCGCAGCAGCTTGACCGCGGTGGCGATCAGGATGAGCGCGAACAGCAGGAAGGCGAAGTCGAGCGTCTGGAGCGCGGCGGCGCCGAGCGCGATGAACACACCGCGCAGCACCAGGGCGCCCGCGATGCCGTAGAGCAGCACCCGCTGGGCGAGCACGGCGGGCACCGCGAACGCGGCCAGCAGCAGCATGAAGACGAACAGGTTGTCGACCGAGAGGGACTTCTCGACCAGGTAACCGGTGAGGTACTCGATGCCCTGCTGGCTGCCGTAGCGGGACCAGATCCAGGCGCCGAAGGCCAGCGGCAGGGCGATGTAGAAGGCCGACCAGCCCAGCGCCTCACGGATCGAGACCTCGTGCGGCTTTCTGGTGACCAGGAAGTCGAGCACCAGCAGGACGAGCACGCCGACGATCGTCACGACCCACAGCGTGGGCGTGCCGACAGACGACAACCCGGCCGCGGCCAGGGGCGACAATTCGGGCATGGAGCCTCCTCGAACACCGTGTCATGTTCGAGGTCTCCTTCACCCACGTTTTCGTGGGCAACCACCCGGGGCTCGCCTCGGCGGCTTGCCGTACTGACCGGAATGATTCGTGGGAAGTACTCCCCTCGCCTGCACAAGGCTAGGTCACCGCCGGACCGGACGCCAAGTCGGGACACGGTTGATTGCCCCGGTCAACCGCTGTGCGGTGGTGGAGGGCATGGCGCCAGGTCACCGGGCACCCTATGGTGACGCGGGTGACCAACCAGGGACCACTGACCGGCGTACGGGTGATCGAGCTGGCCGGGATCGGCCCCGGTCCGTTCGCGTCGATGATGCTGGCCGACCTCGGCGCCGACGTGGTGCGCGTCGACCGGCCCGGCGGCGGCGGGTTCGGCGCCTTCCCCGGCGACCTGCTGAACCGCAACCGCCGCTCGATCGCCGTCGACCTGAAGCAGCCCGAGGGGCGTGACCTGGTGCTCGACCTGGTCGCCGGCGCGGACGCGCTGGTGGAGGGCTTCCGGCCGGGGGTGACCGAACGACTCGGCCTCGGCCCGGACGACTGCCTCGCCGCCAACCCCAAGCTGGTGTACGGGCGGATGACCGGCTGGGGGCAGGACGGGCCGCTGGCGCAGCGCGCCGGGCACGACATCGACTACCTGGCGCTGACCGGCGCGCTGCACGGCGTGGGCCGGGCCGGGGAACGCCCGGTGCCGCCGATGAACCTGCTCGGCGACTACGGCGGCGGGGGCATGATGCTGGCGCTCGGCGTGGTCGCCGCGCTGTACGCGGTACGCGGCGGCGCACCCGGCCAGGTGGTCGACGCGGCCATCGTGGACGGCGTGTCGGTGCTGGCCACCCAGATCCACGCGCTGCGCGGCATCGGCCTGTGGCAGGACCCGCGCGGGGTGAACCTCCTCGACGGCGGCGCGCCCTTCTACGACACGTACGAGTGCGCCGACGGGCGGTACGTGGCGGTGGGCGCGCTGGAGCCGCAGTTCTACGCCGAACTGGTCCGGCTCACCGGCTTCCCGCTCGACGGCGGCGACGGCCCGCGGGACGCCGGCGCGGCGGCCGGCGGTGAGGCGCTGGACCGGGAAGATCCGGCGAACTGGCCGGCGCTGCGGGCGGCCTGGGCGCGGCTGTTCCGCACCCGTACCCGGGACGAGTGGACGGAGCTGCTGGCCGGAACCGACGCCTGCGTGGCGCCGGTGCTCGACTGGGCCGAGGCGCCGGAGCATCCGCACCTGCGGGCACGCGAGGTCTTCGTGGCGCCGGACGGCGTCACCCAGCCCGCTCCCGCACCGCGCTTCTCGGCCACCCCGACCTCTGTCCGGCGCCCGCCACCGTCGCCGGGCGAGCACACCGACGAGGTGCTGGCCGGTGCCGGGATCGACGCCGGCCGGATCGCCGCTCTGCGCACCGCAGGTGTGATCGGCTGACCGGCCGCCGGTTCAGCGGCGCGCGGCGGCCGGGGCGAGGGCCGGTTCCACCATGTCCCGGTAGTCGCGCGGAAACTGGACCACGACCTCCTGGAACTCCCCGCCGCGGATCGCCTCGCGCATCGTGACGAACACCGCGCGTACCGCGTCCCGGGCGGTGTTCTCGTCGCAGTCGGCCCGGCGGGCGACCCGGGCGACGAACTCCGCCGCGCCGAACCGTTCCGCGGCCTCGTCGCGCGGATACGGGCTGAGCAGCCCCTGGAGTGGCTTCGGCAGCTGCGCGGCCAGGTCCAGCACCTCGCCGCCGGTCAGCCGCTCGGCGAACGTCTCCAGTGTGGCCCCGGTGAGCGTGGCGGCCCGGTCCTCGCTGGTGCCGGTGAGCCGGGCGACCCGGCTCACGAAGGTCAGGTAGTGCATGCGTGGTACCCCCTTCGGTGCGCCCACCGCGGCTACCCGCGACGGCGCGCCGGAAACGGCGCCGGTCACCGGCGCGAGACGGGGGCGGGATTTCCGCGCTCGCGGGCGTGAGCTGCGGCGCGACGGGTAACCGCCGCCCGGTCATGACCCCGACTACTGCCACGAGGAGCCCGACCCATGGCGAGTTACACGGATGTCCTTGATTACCTGTCCGCGCTGGACTACCCGGCCGGCAAGGACGACGTCATCCGCGAGGCGGAACGGGAGGGCGCGCCGCCGGACGTGTTGCGGGCGCTGCGCGCTCTGCCCCCGGTGGACTACGCCAACGGCACCGAGGTGGCCCGGTCGGCCGGCATCGACGCGGCG
The DNA here is from genome assembly GCF_001029515.1 of Micromonospora sp. RV43. Taxonomy (NCBI): domain Bacteria; kingdom Bacillati; phylum Actinomycetota; class Actinomycetes; order Micromonosporales; family Micromonosporaceae; genus Micromonospora; species Micromonospora sp. RV43. The sequence continues at coordinate 7,436 of NZ_LEKG01000239.1, forward strand.
CCCGAGGTGAGCCGGTCGCAGCGCGCGGCGCAGGCCCGGGACAACCACCCGCGCGTCTCGCAACACCTGCGCGGCATCTGAGTACGGCGTCGGGCCGGCGGGCGACACGGCCGCCGGCCTCTGCGCGTGCGGAAACAGGCCCGGCGTACGACTGTCGCGTGGGCGCTGCCCTGTGGCGGGTCGGCGTGCCCGGACAGGCGAGCGCCCCGGGTCACGAACCGCGACCTGGGGCGCCACGCAGCACCTGCCCTCCGCGGTTCACGCCCGAACCGGGTCGCGACCGCGCAGCGGTGAGATGTTCGCCCGAACCGGGCGGGCATCGCTGCCACGATCATCATACGACGCAACATCAGCCGAACGGGTGAGAATCGCGGAAGTGTGTCCGGGCGCACGTGTGCGCTCAGGCGGTCACCTCGGCGTACCGCCGCTCCAGGTCCACTCGCGCCAGCGCTCCGACCAGCCACGACAGTTGCTCCGACTCGCCGCTGCCGGTCAGTCCGGCGAGGTCGCGCGCGGTGCGGCCCAGCCCGAGCCGGCGGGCCGCCGCGAGCGCACGCCGGTCGGCCACCGGCGCCGCCTCGCGCCACAGCGCCTGCGCCTCGCGCAGGAACAGGTCGCACACCTCGTCGTCCACTCCGGGCAGCGCGGTCAGCAGCCGCCGTTCCTCGCCCGCATCCTGGTGCGCGGCGGTCCGCAGCCGGCGCAGGTCACCCCGGTACGTCTCGACGATCGTGCGGGCCAGGTCGCCGAGGGTGTCGGCGATCGCGGGCAGGTCACCGCGCAGTCCGGCGGCGCGCAGCACGCGTACCCGATCCTCGTGGCGGGAGCGGGCCATCCGGGCCGCGGTGTCCCAGCCGGCGTCGCGCAGCGCGGTGGCCGCGTCGACGGACCGGTGGAAGTCGCCCCGGCGGGCCAGCAGAACGGCCAGGTACAGCACCTGGAACAACTGGGCCGGGTTGTTGGTCACCCGGAACCCGAAGCACTCGGCGAACCCGCGGCCGTCTCCGGCGAGCCGGCGGGCGAGCCGCTTCTTGTCCGCGACGTCGCGCGGGGCGGTGGTTGTCGGCATGCCGCCGACTACCCCGGTGACGGCGCGGCATTCGGGGTACGACGGTCAGCCGCGGACGTCACCGCCGCGATCACGGGCCTTGAGCCGGGTGGTGGGCAGCGCGGGCGGCAGCGGCCGTTCCTCGCCCGCATCCTGGTGCGCGGCGGTCCGCAGCCGGCGCAGGTCACCCCGGTACGTCTCGACGATCGTGCGGGCCAGGTCGCCGAGGGTGTCGGCGATC
>NZ_LEKG01000023.1:0-72235 GCF_001029515.1 Micromonospora sp. RV43
GAGCACCGCCCGGCTCCGGTAGCAGCGGCGCGATCACCGCCCACGCCTCATCGGTCAACTCACCACGACGCACCACCGACACATCGTCAACGACCAACCCCTACAAGATCGGCAGGACACGCCCTAGCTGCCGGGCGCGATGACCGGAGCTATCGCCGCCGGGGGCACCTATAGTGACGCGCTGGCACTGGGCAGCAGCGCCGGTAGGGCAGGGTTATGTCGTTCCCTATCGCGTGCAGGGCCGTCATCGTCGTCGGTGCGATCGCCCGTACGCGGCGTTGTTCGTGCTCGCCGCGGCCCGGCCCGCCGCGCTGGTGGTGCCCAGCGTGTCCGCCATCGGTCTCGGCCGCCCGGCCATCGCCGGCGATCTCCTGCCGTCGGTGTGGTTAACCAGTCTCCTGGCCACGGTGGGCTGCGGCGGCCCGACCGTCGGCGCGGGCTCGGGCCGCCGCAGCATGGGGTTACTGTCGGCAGGCCTGGAACCGCCAGTGCTGCCGTTCCAGGTCGGCGATCACGGCGACCAGGACGTCACGCGTGACCGGGTCAGTGGCGGCCACGGCCGGGAGCCGGTCGCGGACCCCGGCGATGACGGTGGCGTGAGCGTCGATGATGTGGTCGATGACCAGGTCGTCGCGTTCCCAGCCGGGTGCCCACTGCGCGACGGCGCTGCCTGTCGCGACCGCCGCGGCGCGTCCGTCCGGCGCGACACCGACGGTGGCTGCGCGCTCCGCGACGATGTCGGCGTGCCGGCGAGCGACCTCGACCACCTCCTCAAGGTCCGGGCGCAGCACAGGAGACCGCGGCCCGATGATCGTCCAGCGAGCCTGCTGGCCGTCCAACGCCAGATCGATGAGGTCGACCAGGGTTTGCTGCAGCGCTTGCCCCGCGACTTGCCGCGCTTGGGTGTCCAGGACCGGTTCGATTCCCGTCACCTGCACAGCTGACCTCCTTCGTCGACGAGCACGGTCAGTCCGCCTGGGCGATCGGGTCGGGCGCCGTCCAGGTGACGGTGAGCCCTGCGTCGTCGGCGTAGTCGACCACCACGGTGGAGCCGTCGACGACGTCGCCGCTGAGCAGGGCGCGGCCGATGCGGGTCTCGACTTCGCGTTGCAGGTAGCGGCGCAGGGGTCGGGCCCCGTAGACGGGGTCGAAGCCTTCGGCGGCGACGTGCCGGCGCGCGGCTTCGGTCAGGTCCAGTTTGAGCTGCCGGTCGGCGAGCCGGTTGCGCAGGTCCTGCACGAGCAGGTCGACGACCCTCTCGATCTCCGGCAGGGTCAGCGGCTTGAACAGCACGATGTCGTCGACGCGGTTGAGGAACTCGGGCCGGAAATGGTTGCGGAGTTCCGCCATGACGGCGGTGCGGGCGTCGTCCTTGATCTCCCCGTCGCCGGTGACGCCGCCGAGCAGGTGCTGCGAACCGATGTTGGACGTCATGACGATGACGGTGTTGCGGAAGTCGACGGTGCGGCCCTGCGCGTCGGTGAGGCGGCCGTCGTCGAGCAGTTGCAGCAGGGTGTTGAACACGTCCGGGTGCGCCTTCTCGACCTCGTCGAAGAGCACCACCGAGTACGGCTTACGGCGGACGGCTTCGGTGAGCTGCCCGCCTTCGTCGTAGCCGATGTAGCCGGGCGGTGCGCCGACCAATCGGGAGACGGTGTGGCGTTCCTGGTACTCGCTCATGTCCAGGCGGACCATGTTATCCTCGGTGTCGAACAGCGCCGCAGCAAGCGTCTTGGCGAGTTCGGTCTTGCCGACGCCGGTGGGGCCCAGGAACAGAAACGAGCCGATCGGCCGGCGCGGGTCCTTCACTCCGGAACGGGCCCGGATGACCGCGTCCGCGACCAGTTGCACGGCCTCGTCCTGCCCGACGACGCGTTCGTGCAGAATCTCGTCCAGGCGCAGGAGTTTCTGCCGCTCTCCCTCGACGAGCCGGGAGACAGGGATGCCGGTCCAGCGGGCCACGATGCCGGCGATCTCGTCCTCGGTGACGACCTCGCGCAGCAGCCGGCGTTCGCCCTGCTTGCTGTTGAGCCGTTCCTGCTCCGCGGCCAGGCGTCGTTCGAGCTCGGGCAGCTTGCCGTGGCGCAGTTCGGCAGCGGTGTTCAGGTCGTAGTTGCGCTCGGCGGCCTCCGCCTCCAACCGAACCTGCTCGATCTCCTCGCGCAGGGCCTGCACGCGACGGATCGCCTGGCGTTCGGCCTGCCACTGCGCGCGCATCGCGTCGACCTCACCGCGCAGGTCCGCCAGTTCTTTGCGCAGCTGGTCCAGCCGCGCCTTCGACGCCGGGTCGTCCTCCTTGGCCAGGGCCGCTTCCTCGATCTCCAGGCGCATCAGCCGACGGCTGGCGGCGTCGAGTTCGGCGGGTTGCGAGTCGATCTCGGTGCGCAGCATCGCGCACGCCTCGTCGACCAGGTCGATGGCCTTGTCGGGCAGGAACCGGTCGGAGATGTAGCGGTGCGACAGCGTCACCGCGGCGACCAGGGCGGCGTCCTGGATGCGTACGCCGTGGAACACCTCGAGGCGTTCGCGCAGGCCGCGCAGGATGCTGATCGCGTCCTCCACGCTGGGCTCGTTCACGACCACTGGTTGGAAGCGGCGCTCCAGGGCGGCGTCCTTCTCGATGTGCTTGCGGTACTCGTCCAGGGTGGTGGCGCCGATCATGTGCAGCTCGCCGCGGGCGAGCATCGGCTTGAGCATGTTGCCGGCGTCCATCGCGCCCTCGGAACCGCCACCGGCACCGACGACGGTGTGCAGCTCGTCGACGAACAGCAGGATCCGGCCCTCCGCGGCGCGGACCTCGGACAGCACAGCCTTGAGGCGTTCCTCGAACTCGCCGCGGTACTTCGCCCCCGCCACCAGCGAGCCCATGTCCAGCGAGAACACCGTCTTGTCGCGCAGGCCCTCCGGGACGTCGCCGTTGGCGACGCGCTGCGCCAGGCCTTCGACGATGGCGGTCTTGCCGACGCCGGGGTCACCGATCAGCACCGGGTTGTTCTTCGTCTTGCGCGACAGGATCTGCACCACACGACGGATCTCGTCGTCGCGGCCGATCACCGGGTCCAGCTTGCCCGCGCGGGCGTCGGCCACCAGGTCGCGGCCGTACTTGTCGAGGGCCTCGTAGGCGACCTCCGGGTTGGCGGAGGTGACCCGCTGGTTGCCGCGGATGCCGGTCAACGCGCCCAGCAGCCGGTCGCGGGTCAGGCCCTGTTCCTTGAGGGCGCGCCCGGCCGGGCTGGAGCTGCCCTCTTCCACGAGGGCGAACAGCAGGTGTTCGACGGAGACGTACTCGTCCTTGAGCCGCTTGGCCTCCCGGTCGGCGGCGTCCAGCAGCCGCGACAGCCGTTGGGTGACGTACACCTGCCCGGGCTGCGCGCCCGGCCCGGACACCCGGGGCCGGCGGCCGAGTTCGCCTTCGACGCTGTTACGCAGCTGGTCCGGGTCGGCGCCGGCCTGCGACAGCAGCCGCGGGGTCAGGCCGTCGGGCTGGTCGAGCAGGGCGAGCAGCAGGTGTTCGCCGTCGACCTCGACGTGGCCGAAACGCAGCGCCTTGGTCTGCGCGTCGTGCAGGGCTTCCTGCGACTTCTGGGTCAGTCGGTTCGGGTCCATACGTCACCTCCGAGGAGCGCGGCCGGCCGCGCGAAGTTGCTGTTCCAGGTGATCGATGCGGGCGAGCAGGTCCAGGACGAGCCCGAGCGCGGTGTAGTTGAGGCCGAGACCGGCGCGTAGCCGCACGATCGCGGCGGCGCGGGTCAGTTGGGCGGCGGGCAGCCACATCTGCCCGGTGGGGTCGGTGGCGGCTTCCAGCAGGCCCAGGCGGACGAGCCGGAGCACCATGTGGGTGTCCATCCCGGCGGCCGTGGCGAACTGCGGCAGCGGCCACGCCCCGTCCGCGCGGGACACATGGGTGATCGGGTAGTGGCGCATCAGATCCTCCCGGTGCGCGCGCCGCGCGGGTCGAAGCTCGACGTGTCGGCCAGGCGCTGCCACAGCTCCCGTTCGGTGTCGGTGAGCCGATCCGGGACCATGACCTTGACCTCGGCGTACAGGTCACCGGCGCCGCCGCGCGGGTTCGGCATGCCGCGCCCACGCAGCCGTAACCGGCGCCCGGACGACGACCCGGCCGGGACCTTCACATCGACGCGGCCGGCGGGGGTGTCGACCGGCACGCCGGCGCCCAGCGCGGCCTCCCACGCCGCGACGGGCAGCTCGACGGTGATGTCGCGGCCGTCCATCCGGTAGCGCGGATGCGCCGCCAGGCGCACCACCAGATACAGGTCACCGCGTTGCCCGTCGCCGAGCCCCGCCGCGCCCTGCCCGGCCAGCCGGATGCGTTGCCCGTCGGTGACGCCGGCCGGGATGGTCACGTCGTAGCTGCGTGACCCGCTGGAGGTCTGCAGGGTGATGCTGCGCCGACCGCCGCGGTAGGCGTCCTCGACGGACAGTTCGATCTCGGCTTCGGTGTCCGCGCCGGGCGCGGACATCCGGGCGCCGAAGCCGCCGGAACGGCCGGCGCCGAACAGGCCGCCGAGCAGGTCCTCGACATTCACCCCGCCCACAGCGGGGTCGTCGACCCCGTCGGCGTCGACGTACACCCGCCGGCCGTTGAACGGTCCACCGCCCGCACCGGGCCACGCACCGGCGCCGCGGAACGGGCCGGCGCCGGGCATCGGGCCGTCGTAGTCCTCCGGGACCTGCCGCCACGCCTCGCCGAACCGGTCGTAGCGGGACCGCTTCTTCGGGTCCGACAGGGCGTCGTACGCCTCGTTGATCTGCTTGAAGGTGTCCTCGGCGCCGGGGTCGGAGTTGATGTCGGGGTGGTAGCGGCGGGCCAGCTTGCGGTACGCGCGTTGGATCTCGTCCTGGCTGGCCGACCGGTCCACACCCAGGATCTGGTAGTAGTCACCTGTCGTCGTGGCCACCGGTTCTCGCTCCTAGTCGTCGTTGCGGGCGACCGCCACCACCGCCGGGCGCAGCAGGGTCCCGTCCCGGTCGGTGTAGCCGGGGCGCAGCACCGCCGCCACGGTGCCGGGCTGCACCCCGTCGCCGGCCGGTACGGCTTGGGCGGCCTCGTGCCGGGCGGGGTCGAAGCGTTCCCCGACGGCGTCGATGCGCTGGTATCCGAGCCCGGCCAGAGTGTGCACGGCCTGTTCCCGCACGGCCTGCACACCGGCGACGATGCTCGCCGGGTCCGCGGCGGCGTGCTGCAACGCCAGCTCGAGGTTGTCGAGCACCGGCAGGAACGCCGCCGCGGTGCGGGCCCGCTCCGTACGGGCCTGCTCGGCCAGCTGCCGCTCGTAGCGCTTGCGCAGGTTGTCGAGGTCCGCGACGGCGCGGCGCCACCGGTCCTGCAGCTCGGCCGCGGTGGGGCCGGCATCGGCCGGTGAGTCACCGGTCGTTGCCGTGGTCGGCTCGTCGCCGCGCCCGGTGTCGTGCTCCGGCGTGGTGTCCGAGGGGGTGCTCATGTGCTGTCACCTCATCCGCGGGGTTCAGCTGGTGGGGGTGTAGTCGGCGTCGATCACGTCGTCGTTGCCTCCCGACGTCCCGCCCGTGCTCGACGCACCGCCGCCCGCGGCCGGTCCGTACCCGCCCGACCCGGCGCCGCCGGAGGCGGTGAGGCCGTGCAGCATCTGCTGCAGGTCGGCGGTCAGGCCGCGGATGCGGTCCAGCGCCGCCTCGTCCTTGATTGCCTGTCGGGCCTCGCCGACGAGCATCTCGGCGCGGGCCTTGTCGTGCACCGCGACCCTGTCGCCGAGCTCCGACAGCTGGCGCTCGACCTGGTACGCGGCGGAGTCGAGGGTGTTGCGGGCCTCGACCGCCTCGCGCAGCCGGGTGTCATCGGCGCGGTGCCGTTCGGCGTCGGAGACCATGCGCTGCACCTCGGACTCGTCCAGGGTGCCGCTGCCGGAGATGGTGATCTGCTGCTCGGCGCCGCTGTCCTTGTCGCGGGCGGAGACGTTGAGGATGCCGTTGGCGTCGATGTCGAAGGTGACCTCGATCTGCGGCACCCCGCGCGGCGCGGGTCGGATGTCCTCCAGCCGCAGCCGGCCGAGCACCCGGTTGTCCGCCGCCTTCTCCCGTTCGCCCTGCAGCACCACCACGTCCACGGCGGGCTGGTTGTCCTCGGCGGTGGTGAACGTCTCGCTGCGCCGGGTCGGGATGGTGGTGTTGCGCTCGATCAGCTTGGTCATCAGCCCACCCATCGTCTCCACGCCGAGCGACAGCGGGGTGACATCGAGCAGTAGCACGTCCTTGACCTCGCCCTGCAGCACGCCGGCCTGCACCGCGGCGCCGAGCGCGACGACCTCGTCGGGGTTGACCGTCATGTTCGGGTCCTTGCCGCCGGTCAGCCGGCGCACCAGCTGCTGCACCGCCGGGATCCGGGTGGAGCCGCCGACCAGGATCACCTCGTCCAGGTCGTTCGCGCTGACCTGGGCGTCGGCCAGCGCCTGCCGGACCGGGCCCAGGCACCGCTCCACCAGGTCCGCGGTCAGCTGCTCGAACGTCGCCCGGGTGACCGTGGCGACCAGGTGCTTCGGGCCGGTGTTGTCCGCGGTGATGAACGGCAGGTTGATGCTGGTCTGCGCCACCGACGACAGCTCGACCTTGGCCTTCTCCGCCGCCTCGTACAGCCGCTGCAACGCCTGCGGGTCGTTACGCAGATCAATGCCGTGCTCACGCTGGAAACCCTCGGCCAGATGATCGACCAGCCGGCGGTCGAAGTCGTCACCGCCCAAGTGGGTGTCGCCGGCGGTGGAACGGACCTCCACCACCCCGTCGCCGACGTCCAGGATGCTCACGTCGAACGTGCCGCCACCCAGGTCGAACACGAGCACGGTCTCGTGGCCCTTGCGGTCCAACCCGTAGGCCAGTGCCGCGGCGGTCGGCTCGTTGATGATCCGCAACACGTTCAGCCCGGCGATGCGGCCCGCGTCCTTGGTGGCCTGCCGCTGCGCGTCGTTGAAGTACGCCGGCACCGTGATCACCGCGTCGGTGACCTTCTCCCCCAGGTGCTTCGCCGCGTCGTCGACGAGCTTGCGCAGCACCTGCGCACTGATTTCCTCCGGCGCGTACTGCTTACCGCGCACTGTGAACCGCACCGCGCCATCCGGCCCGGACGTCACGTCGAAAGAAACCTGGTCGGCCTCGGTCTTGATCTCGTCGAAGCGGCGGCCGATGAACCGCTTCGCCGAGGAGATGGTGCCCTTCGGGTTGAGCACGGCCTGCCGGCGGGCCAGCTGCCCGACGAGGCGCTCACCGGTATCGGTGAACGCCACCACCGACGGGGTGGTGCGCCCACCCTCGGTGTTGGCGATGACCGACGGCTGCCCACCCTCGTACACCGCCACGACGGAGTTGGTGGTTCCCAGATCGATACCTACGGCGCGTCCCATGTCCCGGTCCTCCTCGGTGTTCTGCGCGTTCGGCTATGGTAACCGGTGCAATCATCGATAAACATTCAGCGACTGCGCGGGTACAAATCGTTCCGGTTTTGCCTTCGTCCGGGTGATAGCCGCGGTGGCGGTCAGCGTGCGGCCGCGAGCGCCTGCTCGACCCAGCGGCGCAACGCGCCCGCCGGCGCGGCGCCGGACCGTCGGGCCAGCACCCGGCCCCCGCCGAGGATCATCAGCGTCGGCACCGCCTGCACCTGCAAGCGTTGCGACAGGGCAGGCGCCGTGTCCACGTTGACCTTGACAAGTTTCACCTTGCCTGCCAGGTCACGCGCCACCTGCTCCAATGCGGGAGCCACCGTGCGACACGGCCCGCACCACGGCGCCCACAGATCCACCACGACCGGCGTCTGCGACTGCTCGGCCACGGCAGCGAAGGTGTCGTCGGAAGCGGCGACGATCCACGGCAACGGTTGCCGGCACGTGCCGCACACGGGGGTACCCGACGCCACCGGCTGTACCCGGTTGCGCTGCCCGCAACCCGGGCAGGTGACGATCTCTGCTGTCATGGAGGGCCCTCCACCGTGCGATTTCGCCGCTTCGTCCGCCGGCCCGGCGGGGCTTGCCTTAGTACAGACGCTTTCCGGGACCGCCTCCATTCCCGGAGTTGAGCACTTTCCACTCGTCGGACCTCGATGCTCTACCCGCCAGCCTCGCGGTCATGCACCACCACCGGAAACTCCGGCAGGCCGAACTGGTGAGCGCCACGGTGGCGGCGGCGGCCGCTCCTGTTGGTTCGTGTCCCGTCATCGGTGTGCGCGCGCCGGCACGGCACGGTGAGTCGGTCGCCGTGGCGTGAACTCAGTCGGCGGAGCCGTGGTAGGTGTAGGCGGCCTCTCGTACTGCTTCGTCCGTTTCCAGTCCGGCGCCCAGTGCGCCTCCTACTGTCGCCAGTGAGCTGGTGAACCAGGCCAGCTCCAGGTAGTCGACCGGGTGGACCGGGTGCTCGAGGGTGCCGGCGAGCAGGTCGGGGACGACCAGCGCCGCGGCCAGGACGGCGGCGAGCAGGAACAGCGCCGCGTACAGGGTGGCGACGCCGATGACGACGGTAGCGGTGGTGGCGAGGTTGAACAGGGCGATCTGTCGGCGCTGGCTGGGCTGCTCGGTTCGTTCCCACAGGTGGCCGCCGGCGATGAGGGTGACGGTGATGGCCAGCACGGCGACGATCGCCAGCGCGGTCAGCCGGAGCGCCCCGAAGGCGTCGGCGAGCCGCCAGATGTCGGAGGTGACGAGGGCGAAGACACCGGCCGCGACGGCGGCGGTCAGCGCCCGGGACAGGCCCACGGCGAGCCGCCACGGACGGTTGGCCCGGACCATGCCGGTCAGCAGCCGCAGGTTACCGGTGAGCAGGCGGGCGGTGAGGCGCACGACGGGCGCGCCGGCGTCGTCGGTGTCCTCGGCCAGTTCCCGTAGTCGTCGCGTGACCCGCTGCCGGCTTCGCTGGCCGGCGTCCGACGTCGTCGTCTCTCCGACGAGACCGTCCACCAGTCGCAGCACCGTGTCGCGGGCCCGGCGGTGCACCCCGACGGCCCCGAGCGCCGGTACTGACACGACGGCGACCCCGTGCACCGGGCTGGCATGGGCGACGACCGGGCGATGCGCCACCCGCAGCGGCAGGTCGGTCAGGCAGACTGCCACGTCCCAGCCGCGCTCCAGCAGGCGCTGCCGGGCGGCCGCGACGATGTCGGCGTCGGCCGCCGGCGGCTGTACCAGCCGGTCGTTGAGCACCGGCAGCCGCCACGCCAGCCCGGGATGGCGGCGGCTGAGCTCGGGCCCCAGCTCGTCGGCCAGCGCGCCTGCCAGGTCGGCCGGGGCCCCGGGGCCGGCGACCAGCCCGACGACGACCTCGGCCGGTGGCGCCTGGTGTGTCACCGCGGCATGCCACCGGCCGCGTCACGTCGCGTACTCATGACCGGCCGATCAGCCACTTCTCGCCGGGCGCCGGATAGCAGGACTTCGCACCCGACTCGAACCCGTCGCCGAAGGCCCGGGTGCGTTCGAAGCCACTGCCGTGCGCCGCCGGGTCCGTCCACGGAGTGCCCGGCACATCGCGGGCGATGAACACCGCCAGAGTCGCCTCGTCGAGGTCCCCCGCCTCCAGCAACTTCTGCTGCGACACCCAGCCCGCCCATGCCCCGGCGAAACAGTCCGCCTGCAGCTCACGCAGCACCCCCAGCTCCTCCTGCCGGGGCAGCCGGACCTGCATGGCGTGGCCGAACTCGTGCGCCAGGACGAACGACGCGGCGAAATCGCCGCCCTGCACGTAGTACGGGATCATCAACCCGGACTCGTCCCAGGCGATGAAGTCCCCGGCCGGGCAGTAGAAGGCGTTGTTCGGCGGCGCCGCCTCCTGCCCGCACGCCGGGCCTTGGCCCTCGTCGGAGCGGTAGTACGTGTACCCCTTCGGGCTGGTGTAGGGCGCGCCGAGCGTCGGCAGCGTCTGCGACCAGTACCGCTCGAGCAACCCCAGCGTGCTCTTCAGCGTGTTCTGGTACTGGTCGTAGTTGAACGACCTGTTGCCCTCGGTGCCGATCGCGGCGCCGGCCTGCTGGTCGCCCGAGGTGTTACCCGAGCGTTCCCGCTGCCGTTCCTTCGCCTGCTCGATGGCGTCTCGCACGATGTCGGCGAGATCCCGGCCGTCGCCGCCCTCGCCGCTCTGCGAACCCGTGCAGCCCGCACCGCCCAGCAGCAGCCCGCACACCACAATGGCTGCGACCGCCCGCCGCGCATCGGTGAACCACCGCCATCTGCGGAACCTCGCATGCGTCATGGCGTCTACGATACCGCCACCGGGCAACAGCTACACGCCCACAGCAGGCTAGGCGGGGCATCACCGCCGCGACGCGGGCAACGCCGGCGCGGGCGCAGCCACGAACAGCGCCGGATGACCGGTTCGTCGATGCGTCGGCCGCCGCCGTGCGGTCCCCGCCACCCCGGGCGCTGGGCCCGGCGCGTACCGGGCCCAGGCCGCTCATCAGCGCAGCGGCTGCAGGTCGTTTTCCTCTTCGTCGGCCGGGTTCTCGGCGTTGAGGGTGAGGGCCTCGCGCAGCCAGCCGAGTTCGTCGGGGTGCCGCACCACGGTGGTCCACCGGCGGATGGCCGCGCCGTCGTCGAGGTCGTCGTCGCCGTCGTAGGCGCCGGGCAGCTTGACGGCGATCCAGACGTCGTCGCCGAGCAGCTGCGCTGCCGCGCGCAGCTGCACCACGGCGGGGTCGATGGTGAGGCTGTGCTGTGCGTCGAGGTCGTCGAGGTCGATGCCGTGTTCGCCCAGCATGTCGTGTGCGACGGCCAGCCCGGCGGTGCAGACCACGGCCAGGTGCGGGCGCTGCTGCGCCGGCGAACGCGCAGTGCCGGCCAGGTGGGCGTAGGTGTCGAACGCCGCCTGCGGATGCAGATCCAGCAGGTCGCCGATCTGCCACCAGTCCAGACCGGCGGCCAGGGCCTCCCGCACGACGCTGTGCTGCAAACGCTGCGCGTCGTCGATCACCCGCCGGGCGTGGGTGAGCGCCCGGACGAAGTCGCCGGCCGCGGCGGCCGCGCGCGTCGCGTCGAGGACCTCGGGCAGCGTGGTGTCGCGCTGGTCGCAGATCACGTCGGTGTGGGCACGGACGCGGGTCATTGGGGCCGTCCCTCGCTGATCTCGGTGGCCGGTGCTGTGCCGGGGCCATCATCGCCGGTCGTGGTGGCCGCCGCGCGCAGAGCGAGCCGGTTGTTCATGTTGAGCCGGACCTCGCCGTACGGGGAGATGTTGGACCAGAACAGCGGGGTCAGGCCGCGCCGGTCGGCCGGGGCGAGTTCCACCAAACCCTCGGCCAAGACGTCCTGGACCATCAGAGTGTTGACGTACACGACGGCGGCCTGCAGCACCCGCAGGCACAGCACGGACAGTTCCTGCTCGTCACGGCGGTTGGCGGGGATGTCACCGCCCTTGCCGAAGTAGATGATCGAGTTCCCTGCGTTCCACGACTCCGACACGTTCAACCCCGAGGTGATCTCCCGCTGCAAATCCCGGTCACGTAGATAACGGGCCACAAAAATGCTGCGCTGCGCACGGCCGACCTCCAACATGGCCTGATACGTAGGATGCATGAGGTTGGTCTGCTGGAAGCGGCGAAGGATCGCCGCGGTCTGCGCCGACCGGGTCCGGATCGCCGTCGCGTACTTGATCATCTGGTCGTACTGGTCGGCGATCAAATGCCAGCGGATCGGCCGGTTCATCATCGCCGCGCCCAGCTGCGGGTAGGTGTCGTTGGCGCTGGCCCGGTAGAGCCGGACCCGGTTGATCGCCTTGATCCGCGGGAGCAGGTCGAAGCCGAGCAGCCGGGTGAGTCCGAACCCGATGATCGACTGGCCGTGGGTATCGGTGTAGTTGGCCTCGACGTCCATCGCGGCGCCGTGGTGCATCGCCCCGTCGATCATCGCCGCGACCTCCGACGCCGAGCAGTTGATGACCTGCGAGTGAATCACCATGGACTTGCGTTCGACGTGCCAGTAGATCAGCACACCACGCCCGCCGTAGCGGGAGTGGTACTCGGTGAAAATGTTCGCGTCGAACGCCCCGAAGTGCGTCGAGTCCGATGCCACAGTGGTCGACCCGGCGCCCCAGATGCTCTGCCGGCGGGCGCCGAACGTGGCGTTGGCGATGTCGATCGCAAGGGCTCGGACGAGTTCCGGGTTGAGGTAGCGGCGCCGCACGTAGTACAGCTCTTCCTCGCGGTGGCCGTGCTCACCGGCCGCCACCGCGCGGATCCCGGTATTCGTGCCGTAGGCGTAGAGCACCAGCAGCAGCCGCTCGAGCAACTGCCCGCCGGCGGCGTCCGCGCGGCCGAACATGGACCCGATCGTGGTGCCGCAGTCCGAGCGCAGCACCGCCTCTTTGAGGACGTCGATCAGCGGGACCGTGCCCCACCGGCCGGTGATGACCTTCTTGAGCCGGCCCAGGTTGGTCGGCTCGGGCAGTGCGTCGAGCGGGCTGAGCTTGACCGAGCCCTGGTTACCCGGCCGGGGCCGGATCTCCAGCCAGTCCAGCGGCATCGCGTCATTCAGCGCGCCCAGCTCGGCGCGCATCTCGCTCCGCAACGCGTCGATGAACATTGCCGGGTCCAAAGGTTTGCGCAGCGCCTGGTAGTGCTCGGTGCGCCGCACCTCGAAGTCGCGGGGCAGGTCCTCGTCGGGGTTGCGGAACTCCATCGCCCCGACCACCCAGACGCCTTTGCACTTGAGCTGGTCACACAACGCCTCGAAGGTGCGGATCTCATACACCGTGCGCACCGCGCGGCGCCGGCCGCGCCCGTCAACCCGGTACGCCAGCTCCGCCCAGTCCCCGGTCAGCCCGGGGTGCGTCGGCACCGTCTCCCTAGCCGGGTAATAGGTCAGGTCGGTCTGCGACCGGTAGCGGCGTACCAGATGCAGCGCCTCCAGCACCGGCCGGTGCGAGTTATCACAGCGGAACTCCAACACCTCCAGCAGCGCGATCAGGCCCTTGCGATAGTGATGCGAGTACGACGCCCGATACGTGGTCTGCACCGTACGCCGGTACGTCGACCCCGACGCCTTGTACTCGGCCACCAGATGGCGCAGGTTGTCCTCCCCGACGACCGGGAACACCACCTGCCGCACCGTGTCGTCCGGGCAGGCCGTGGCCGCCTCCGCCACGCGGAACAGCAGGTTCTCCTTACCCTGCACCCGCCGGAACTCCGCCACCAGCTGCTTGGTCACCCGCCGGTCCGCGCGGGCCTCGATCGCGTGGACCGTGCGCAGCAGCAACGTGACCAGCGCGTCGGTGATCTCCCAGCTGCGGCAGTGCACCAACGCCGCCAGCAGCGTCAACGTCACCTCCACACTGTGCGCGCGCAGGTGCGACGGAGACTCCACCGCCGCCCTCGCCCGCCACGCGACGAGAACCTTCGGCGCGACGTCAGCGAACAACCCCGCCGGCAGGCCGATCGCCCGGACCGCCTCCAGCCGGGAGATCTCCGTCAGCATCGACGACAAGCTCACGTTCCCCGTCGCGGCCTTGATCAGCGCCAGCACGCTCGGATCAGCATCGTCGGCGTCGGTGTCCGCCACCGCGACCAGCAACAACAGCCGGGCCCGTACCTCGGCCGGCAGCCGGCCGGCGATCTGCTCGGCCAGGATCTTCTCCGCCTGGTGCAGACCCGACCGGATGATCCTGTCCACCCGGTCCGGCGCCGGAGGCTCGATCGACCGCGCTCGCAGCTCGGCCAGCACCGCATCCTTGGCCAGCTCGAACCGGCGTTCCTTCTGCGCGTAGTCCCCGGCCAGCCAGTCCGTCAGCTTCTCCGCGTCGACGACCGTGCACTCCCGGAACCCCAGATGAGCGCGGATCTCGGCCCGGTGCCGCTTGATCGTGCGCCCAGCCCACTCGTAGAAGCCCAGCGAGCCTGCCTCCACACCCAGTTGCCGGGCGACGAACTCCACCACGTCCTCATGCAGCTCCGCCCGGCCGCGCGGGAACCGGCCGAACCGGCCGTAAAACCTCAGCAACAGCGCAAAGCCGAGCTGCGTATCGCGATGCTTCGCCGCGACCAGGTCCTGCTCAGCACCGACCAACGTCCAGTGCTCAACCAGGTCCCCAAGACTCATCAAAGGACGTTTCACAGCCGGAGATCATTCCGACGCCCAACACACCCCGACAGCCCTCACACCTAGATCATCATTTCGGCCCCTGGTGTCGTGGTTCTTACCAACACCCCGATTGGCGGTAAAGGAATTCGCGACCTAATGCCACGTACCGGGTGTACGGCCGACCCCACCCGGGGACCAACGGCCCCAGCGGAAGGTAGGTCGCCTCGATGATGGACCCCGTGACCCTCGTCCTACTGGGCATCTTCGCCCAGGCAGCGGCGCAGCTCATCGCCGCGTTGGCGGTGGCTAACGATGCGCGCCCGCGCCGAACTGACCCGGGCCGCCGCCGGCCTTCCCACAGGTGTCCAGGTGTCCGCGCGCGACTCCGGCGGTCCCTGGGCGGCGCGCCGGGTTGTGGTAAAGGGGCGACAGTGAGCCCACCGATCAACCCACCGGACGAACGTCTGACCTACGAGCAGGCGTATGCCGAGCACCGCGAACCGCTGGTCCGCTTCACTCGCCGGCTAGCCGTCCGGTACGGGTTGCCTGATCCGCACCGCGACGCCGAGGACATTGTCCAAGCTGCCTTCGAAGAGGCGCTCCCGCAGTGGTCATCGTTGGACAGCCCTGTTCGCTGGCTGTACACCGTGGCGCGGCGCAAGGTAACGAAGGCGGCAAGCCAGGCGGCCCGCCGCGGTGTGCTGAGGGACGGCATTGACCTCGACCTCATCAAGACCCGCGGCTGGACTTCGGTGGCACTACGCCCCGTGCCGGACGACAGCATCCTGGCCCGGCAGGTGATGGACGCCATCGCTGAACTACCCCACCGCCAACGCACCGTGACCTATCTCCGGCACGTTCAGGGCTGGACCGTGCAGGAGGTCGCTGACCTACTCGACTGCGCTCCAGGTACCGTCTGGGCCCACACGAACCACGGCGTCGTAGTGGTTCGCCAGCGGGTGGGAAACGTTTACATCAATGCCGGCCGAAAGGCCTCGCGCTCCATCCGCTACCGCCGCCGTAGCCGGCTCCTGCCCCTACTTGTAAGCAGCCTCTCGGCGGTGCTCCTACTTGTTGGTGGCCGCCTCGTATACCGCGCTGTGCGGGCCGGCTGGGTGCCATGGCGAGAGGTGGGCCTGGGTGTGGCCACGCTGACCTTGCTGTTTGTTGTGACGGTGGTCGTTCGCCTCAGTATCAGGTGGTGGCAGCGGCGCCGGTCCTGTCGATCCTGATCGCTCCATGGTCGCTGCCGGGTCGTCGTGCGAAAACACCGCCGGCGACCCGGCAGCCGCGGAGCCGCCGCTCCGGTCGTCGCGGACGCTGCCGAACTCGATCATCTTCGCTGGGGTGCCCGCACATCGCGGCGCCGCTGAAGCGCGGGGTGACGCTGCTCGAAAACGTGCTCGGTGACCAACAGCCACGGAAACCGTTCAGCTTCACCTCGGCATCCCATCTACCTCGACGTGGCGTGCCGGGCTGACTACCGTGGGCGGGGAGTCGATCACTACGGGGGCACGATGACCGACGAAGCTGCGCTGCCTGCACCGCCGCGAACTGTGGACAGCACGATCGCGGCCTTGCAGGACCAGATCGACCAGCTCACGTCCACGCTGGAGCACCATCAACGGCTGTTCGAGCGGTTGCGCGCGCAAGGGGTGCTGGCAGCGGGTGAGCCCGACGACGAGCGGGCTTCATGACGATGCCTGACCGCAGCGACGACCAGGTCGCGGCTGAGGTCGCCGAGCGGGTCGACGTGGCCCGCGACCGGGCTGCGGCCTTGGCGCTGCGCGCGGCATCCCTGGACGCCCAGGTCGCACCCCGGCCTCCGACGCGGTCCCGGGTGACCACCGCCGAGCAGGACCGTCTACTGGCCGCGCAGGACCTCGCAGCCCGCTTCTACCGGGCGCAGCTCGACGGGCCGGGCGGCGCGGGACCGCGCCGCTGGCTGGCCGGGCAGGGCGTGCCGGTCGACGGCCGGTGGATGCTCGGGTACGCGCCGGGTCGCCCGACGGCGCTGGTCAACGAGCTGCGCCGGGCCGGCTTCACCGACACCGAGATCCTGGCCTCCGGGCTGGTCTCGACCGGCCGGGGCGGACTGCTGGTCGACCGCTTCCAAGACCGGGTCGTGGTCGGCGTACGCGATCCCCAGACGCACGCCGTGGTCAGCTTCGTCGGGTACGCGCCACCCGGCGCCGATGAGTCGGTGCCGGCGGTGCTGCACGGCCCTGCCACGGCGATCCACCGGCCGGCCGACGCGCTGGTCGGGCTCGCCGAGCAGCCGGAGCGGACCGGCCGGCCGGTGGTGGTGGCCGCCACGGCGCTGGAGGCGATCGCGCGGTCCGCGACGGCCGGCGAGGATGCCCCTGTGGTGGTCGCACCGTGCGGGCCGACGCTGACACCCGGCCAGGTCGCGGTGCTCACCGAACAGACTGACGTCGCCGCGGGCGTGACCGTGGCCATCGGCGCCGGCGAGGCCGGCCGGCGCGCGGCCGAGCGGGCCTACCACCTACTCGCCCCCGCCGTGCAGGCCCACCCCACGACGCCGGGAGCGCTGCGGGCGATCGGCCCCCGGCCGCAGGACCGTGCTCGGCCGTTGCTGGAGGCCGTGGTCACTGCCCGGGTCGAGTGGGCGGCACGCACCTACCAGACGCCCGCGGGCCGCGTCGGGGTCGCCCGCTCGGCGCGGTCGCTGCTGCGCTACCAGGTCGGCGCGAGCGGGGTGGACATCGCCGCCCTGGAGGCGTACGTCGCCCGGCACCTGGACCCGGAGCCTGCCCCCGAGGTGCAGCCGGCCACGCCCGTGGTCGACGTGCCGGCTCCCGCTCCGGCCGTTCTGGACGGTGCGGCCACGGCGCACGCTCCACCGGTGCTCGACGCGGGGGAGGAGGCGACCGCCGACCCGCCCGCCGACGGTGACCAGGACGGCCCGGCTGACGCGGAGGAGACGGATGAACCACTACGGGGCGCAGGCCCAGAAGCACTGGCGGACGTACCTGCCCCAGCGGTACGCGACCATCGAGGACCCGAGCAGCTTCTTCTCGACTTTGGGGGAGCAGGCAGCGGAGCAGATCGAGCAGCGGACGCGGGAGCTGGCCGGTCCGGATCAGCCGGGCGAGGGGTACCTCGGCAAGCTCGGCCGGCTGAACGCGGCGAAGCAGATGGCGGAGGAGGAGATCCTCCCCGAGCTGATCCTGATCGACCCGAACGCCGAGCAGCCAGCGGACGAGACACCGACCGGGTCGACAACGCCGGCGGCCAGCCCGACGTGGACGCCGCTGGTGGAGGACCCGAACGACCCGTGGTGGCAGCGGGTCGCGCAGGAGGAGGCCGACGAGGACGAGCCGCAGACCCCGACCCGGTAGCCGGCCCGGCCGAAGAGACCGGCGACACCGCTCCGGACCAGACCACCACAGCGGACGCCGACGCCGCCGCGGGTGATGCCGCGGAATCGTTCCGCCCCGGCGGGCAGCAAGACCTGGCACCCGCCGGCGAGATGGCCAAACTCCGCGCGAACCTGGCCGCCCTGCGGACCCTGCGCCAAGTGCAAGCCGCTGGCCGCCCTGCCACGAGCCAGGAACAGGCCGTGCTCGCGCGGTGGGCGAGCTGGGGCGCGGTGCCCGGGGTGTTCGAGTCCCGCACCAACCACCCCGACTACGCCCGGTTCGCCCAGCAGCGCGCCGAACTGCGGGAGCTGCTGTCGCCGCAGGAGTACGCCGCGGCGGAGCTGACCACCCTCAACGCCCACTACACCGACGCGGCGTACGTGCGCGCAATCTGGGACGCCGTGCGGGAGCTCGGCTTCGACGGCGGGGCGGTCCTCGAACCGGGCTGCGGGTCGGGCAACTTCATCGGCCTGGCCCCGCCGCAGGCACGGATGGTCGGCGTGGAGCTGGACCCGGTGACGGCCGGCGTCGCCGCCGCCCTGTACCCGCACGCCGAGATCCGGACCGAGAGCTTCGCCGACACCCGGGCCCCGTCCGGCGCGTTCGACCTGGCCGTGGGCAACGTGCCGTACGCCGACGTGCGGCTGACCGACCGGCGGCACAACCCCGGCCGGCACAGCATCCACAACCACTTCATCATCAAGTCGCTGCACCTGACCCGACCCGGGGGCCTGGTCGCGGTGCTCACCTCCCGCTACACCCTGGACTCGGCGAACCCCGCCGCCCGGCGGGAGATGGCGGCGCTGGCCGACCTGGTCGCCGCGGTGCGCCTGCCGTCGGGAGCGCACCAGGCCACCGCCGGCACCCAGGCCATCACCGACCTGCTGATCCTGCGCCGGCGCGAGCCGGACCGCGAGCCCGGGCCGATCGCCTGGGAGCAGACCCGCCCCTTGGACCTGGACACCGCCGCCGAGCAGGCCGACCAGGTCAACGAATACTTCGCCGACCGGCCGGAGCGGGTGCTCGGCGAGATGACGCTCGGGCGGGGCATGAACCGCGACGGCGAGCTGATCGTCCGCGCTAGCGACAACACCGGTGAGGCCCTGACCCGGGTGCTGCGCGACGTCGTCGACGAGGCCCGCCGGGAGGGCCTGACCATGACGCCGCGCGTCGACGGCGACCGGCCGGCCGAACCCCTGACGGTGCTCGCGCCCACCGACCGCGCCGAGGGCCACATCGAGGCTCAGGACGACGGCACCTTCACCACCGTCGCCGACGGCCAGGTGGTGCCGCACGAGGTGCCTGCCAGCCAGGCCGATGAACTGCGGGCGCTGCTCGGGCTGCGCGACACCGTGACCACGCTGCTGTCGGCGGAGGCCGCCACCGTCGACGACGGCGACGAGCACGGCGGCCCGCCCGCGCCGGGGTCACCGGCGGCACTGCGCGCCGAGCTCAACGACCGGTACGACGCCTACGTGACCGCCCACGGGCCGCTGCACCGCTACACCCTGCGCCGCACCGGCCGGACCGACCCCGAGACGGGCGAGCCGAAGATGGCTCGAATCAACCCGCCGATGGGCCGCTTCCGGCAGACCGACCCGCACGCCGCCACCGTGTTCGCCCTCGAGCACTTCGACGACACCACCCAGACCGCGACCAAGGCCGACATCTTCGCCCGCCGGGTGATCCTGCCCAGGGCGCCGCAGCTCGGCGCCGACACCCCAGCCGACGCCCTGGCCATCTGCGTCGACACGCACGGCGACGTGCGGCTGCCCGAGGTCGCCCGGCTGCTCGGCGTCAGCGAACCCGAGGCCCGCGCCGCGCTCGGCGACCTGGTCTACGACGACCCGGGCGCAGGCCGGCTCGTGGAGGCCCCGGAGTACCTGTCGGGCAACGTGCGCGTGAAGCTGCGCGCCGCCCAGGCCGCCGCCGAGACGGACCCGCGCTTCGAGACCAACGTGCGCGCCCTGCAACGGGTGATCCCCCGCGACCTCGGACCGGGAGAGATCGACGCGGCGTTCGGCGCCCCGTTCCTGCCCGCCCCCCTCATCCAGCAGTTCCTCCAGCAGACGCTGCGCGACCCGGAGCTGCGGGTGGAGCACGTCGGCGGGTCCGACTGGCGGGTCCGCGGCTCCCGCGCCGGTGTCCTGGCCCGCTCGACCTGGGGCACCCCCGGGATGGCCGCGCCCGACCTCGCGCAGCGGCTGCTGACCAAAACCCCGATCCGGGTGTTCGTCGAGGTGGAGGAGGGCAAACGCGCCCTCGACGTGGAGGCCACCGCCGCCGCGCAGGCCAAGGCGATCGAGCTGGAGGAACGCTTCGGCGCGTGGGTGTGGGAGGACCCGGACCGCGCCGAGCAGGTCGCCACCACCTACAACGAGATGTTCAACGCAACCGTGCCACGCAGCTACGTCGGGGTGACCCGGTCGCTGCCCGGCATCGCGGTCGGCTTCACGCCCCGCCCGCACCAGGTGGAGGCGGTCGCCCGCATCGTCGCCGAGCCGGCGGTCGGGCTGTTCCACGCCGTCGGGGCCGGCAAGACCGCGGTGATGGCCATCTCCGCGATGGAGCAGCGCCGCCTCGGCCTGGTCAACAAGCCGGCCATCGTGGTGCCCAACCACATGCTGGAGCAGTTCACCCGCGAGTTCCTGCAGATCTACCCCCGGGCCCGGCTGCTGGCCGCCGGCCGCGACGACATGAGCACCGACCGGCGCCGCCGGTTCGTCGCCCGCTGC
This sequence comes from Micromonospora sp. RV43, assembly GCF_001029515.1. Lineage (NCBI taxonomy): Bacteria > Bacillati > Actinomycetota > Actinomycetes > Micromonosporales > Micromonosporaceae > Micromonospora > Micromonospora sp. RV43. Next base: position 20,155 of record NZ_LEKG01000023.1, read on the forward strand.
GCCACCGGCGACTGGGACGCGATCATCATGGCCGCCTCGTTCTTCGAGCGGCTCTCGCTGTCCCCGGACGAGCAGAGCCGCTTCCTCGACGAGGAACTGCAGGAGCTGCGCGACAAGATCGTCCGCGCCGGTGAGCAGGCCATCGCCAACGGCGAGGACGCCAAGCGCTCCAGCAGCGTCAAGCGCCTGCAAAAGGCGCTGCTGCGCAAGGAGGAGCGGGTCAAGGAGAAGCTCGACAAGGCCCGCGACCCGGGCGTCACGTTCGAGCAGACCGGCATCGACTACGTCTACCGCGACGAGCTGCACGAGCTGAAGAACGACACCATCACCAGCTCCATCCCCGACGCCGGCAACGACGGCTCCGACCGTGCCGTGGACTTCCGGATGAAGCTGTCCTACCTGCGCCGCCAGCGCGGCCAGCGGGTGGTGTGCGGGGCCACCGCCACCCCGATCGCCAACTCGGTACGCGAGCTGTACGTGGTGACCCGCCAACTCCGACCCGACCTCCTGCAAGCCACCGGCACCACGGACTTCGACACCTGGGCGGCCACCTTCGCCAAGGTCGTCACCGCCATCGAGGTGTCCCCGACCGGGCAGGGCTTCCAGATGCGCGCCCGGCTGGCCAAGTACGCCAACGTGCCCGAGCTGTCGCTGATGATGCGGACCTACGGCGACGTCCGCACCCCCGAGGACCTGGCCCTGCCCACCCCGCAGTTGACCCAGCGCGACGACGGCGAACGCGCCCCGCACATCGTCACCCTCGACCCGTCCCCGGAGCTGGAGGAGTTCATCTCCGGACTGGACGAGCGCGTCGAGCGGATCCGCAACCGCCAGGTCGAACCCGAGCAGGACAACATGCTCAAGGTCAGCGGCGAGGCCCGCGCCGCCTCCCTGGACCTACGGCTCATCGGCGAGCAGCAGACCGCACCCGGCAAGATCGACGCCGCAGCGGAGCGGATCGCGGCGATCTGGCGCGACACCCGCGACACCATCTACCTGGTCAACCCCGACGCGGCCGACCCCGTCGCGCACCCCACCCCGGGTGCGCTGCAGATCGTCTTCTGCGACCAGTCCACCCCGAACCCCGAGCGCTGGAACGCCTACGACGCCCTGGCCGAACTACTCGTCGAGCGGGGGATGCCCCGGGAGAAGATCCGCTACATCCACGAGGCCGACACCGACGCCAAGAAGGCCAGCCTGTTCAACGCCTGCCGCTCCGGCGACGTCGCCGTACTCATCGGCTCGACCGCCAAGATGGGCGTCGGCACCAACGTGCAGGCCCGCGCGATCGCCCTGCACCACCTCGACTGCCCGTGGCGCCCGGCCGACGTCACCCAGCGCGAGGGACGCATCCTGCGCCAGGGCAACCAGAACCCCGAGGTCAGCATCTACCGCTACGTCGTCGCCGGCAGCTTCGACGCCTTCTCCTGGCAGACCGTGGCCCGCAAAGGCACCTTCATCGACCAGATCATGCGCGGCACCTCCGCCCGCGAGATCGAGGACGTCAGCGACGAGACCCTGCAAGCCCACCAGATCAAGGCCATCGCCACCGGCAACCCGCTGCTGATGGACCGCGAGCAGGTCGCCCAAGACCTCACCCGCCTCGAACGCGCCGACCGTACCCACCACAACACCCAGGCGGCACTACGCCGCCAAGTCGGCGAGCTGAAGGCGTGGATCACCAAAGACACCCGCCGCGTCGAGGTGCTCGACGACGTCATCGCCCGCCGCCAGGACACCCGCGGCGAGAAGTTCGCCATGACCGTCGCCGGGCACCGGTTCACCAAACGCGCCGAGGCCGGCCGAGCCCTGCAACACGCCCTGACCGCCACCGCGCAAGGCGTCGCCTCCACCGACCGACGCGAAGCCGCCGGCATCGCCCAGCTCGGCGGCTTCGGCGTCGACGCGGTGTTCTGGTCCGGCCGCGACGGCATGCTCGTCGCCCTGCGATTCGACGGAATCCCCGACTCCTCCACCACCATCGGCCTCACCTCCGCCGTCGAGGGCGACCCCACCGGCCTCGTCCGCCGCCTCGAGAACCAGCTCACCGACCTGGACAGCACCCGGGCCACCGTGCAGGCCCGCATCGCCGGCCAGCACGAAGAGATCGCCCGCGCCACCGAGCAGCTCGACCAGCCGTTCCCCCGCCGCGACGAGCTGCTCGACACCCGCCGCCGGCTCCGCGCGATCAACGCCGTCATCGACCTCATGGCCGACACCACCCCACCGCCGTCGGCCGCCCCGCCCGCCGTACCCGTCACGGTCGGCAACTGGATGCCGACAGACCTGCGCGACAGCCTGACCCCCGACGAACAGGCGTGGCTGGACCGGCGCGTGCAGCACGTCGCCGGCGGCGGCGTCGTCCAGGACGCGGCCTGCACCAGCGACCTGGCCGCCTTCTCCGCACCGTTCGACAAGGCGCTCACCCACGCCCTCGCCGACCCCGGCAACACGGAGATGGCCGTCGCGGTGATGCTCAAGTGCGACGACCCCGCCTGGCGTCAGGCCCTCTACAGCGCCGCCGGGCAGGCCGTGCACCAGGCAGTACGCGACGCGCCCTCGCCAGCCTCGGCGGGCCCGTCTACGCAGCGCGATAGCCGCGCGGACCAGTCCGAGGTGATCAGCCCGCTGGCGCCGGTCGCCATCGTCGCGGCCACGACGCCGGCGGATCGGGCGCTGCTCGACGCCTGCACTCAGCAGGCCCTGCGCGTCGACGCCGTCCAGGCCGCCGCGCGCGCCGGTGACCAGACCGCCTTCAGCACGACGTTCGCCGCCGCGATGACCACCGCCATCGCGCAGCTCGACGACCCCGCCGACGTGGTCCGCCTCGCCGACCTCCACGGCGATCAGGCGTTCCGCCAGGGCCTGACCAACCTGGTCTGGGACAAGCTCACCCCCCGGCCAGCAGAGCCGCCGTAGAGTGGCGCCGGCACGCGCCCCGTCCACGCGGCTGCGGTCGCCGCCACGGCGTTCGTGCCTGCGGCCGGCACCGGGGCGGCAGCACCTGTCTCACCTGCCCCCGCCACTCCCCAGCGGGTCGCCCACCACGCCCAAGTACCCGAGCGGTGATTCCGTACCGACGCGGGCCGCGGCCCTCTTTCTCCTGAGCGCCATGGTTGCCGTCCGTGTCCGGTTAGGGTGACGTCCCGGCGTGCTCGCGTTGGCGCGGCCAAGGTGCCGGGTCGTCACTCGGTGGTTGCTGTCCGGGCGTGGCGGTGTATTCCCGATGGCCCGCCGGTAGTTTCCGGACCAAAAACAACTCCAACGCTGGTCAAGGGCATGTTGGAGATCCAAGCTCCCGCGCGTTCGTACGGTGCTGCGGCCAGGGCTGGCGTTGTTTTCGGTTTGGGGAACTACAACGAGAACGGGGAGGGAGGTCCGTCTGCGTGCGGGCCTTTCGGTCGTTCGAGTTCCTCTCCGCCGGCTACCGGGCCTTGCGGCCCCGGGCTTCTCGGAGTGGCACCACGGCCGTCGTCGAGGGTTTCGGCGGACGGGGTGAGCTTCGAGCGGGCCGCGTCGACGTTGCGCGGAGTGGCACCACGCTGGCCATTGGGGCTGATCGGTCCAGGCGAGACGTCCCCAGTGCTGGACGTGAACTGGATGGCCGGCTGGAGCAACTCCTGCAGTACAGCTGCCGCTTGACCGTGATACCCCAGCTCGGTCAGGTACGAGATCAGCTCGGCGGCGGCTGCGGAGGTCCCTAGAGCGTCGCCGTGCGCCATCTGGTTGCGCAGGTCGGCGATGCGCCGGGTCAGGACGACCTGGTCGTGGGGGACCCGGGCACGCAGTTGGCGTGCTCCCCGACTGCCGAGCGACGACTGCTCGAGTAGTTCCTCGAATTCATCATTGCCCATTGCGCTCACCTCCTCGACGCGCGGCGGTTTTGGCCTTGTCCCGCCACCGGTACAAGATCCCCTCGACGGCCCGGTCGGACGGTAGGCCGAGCAGTTCGGCGATCTCGTCCTGGCTGTAGCCGTCGATGGTCAGGGCGACCACGGCGGCAGTGCGCTTGTCCAAGCCAGCCATGTCGTCCAAGACCCGGATGTTGCCCATCGCGATCACGGCGGGGTCACGCGCCGGCTCGGTGACCGGCGGGTAGAGGGCGCCTTCGCGCCAGGCGGCCTGGTCGTGCCGCCGTTCGTACTTGCTCCAGGAGCGGAACTGGTTCGGGAACCCGTGAACACAGGCGCCCATAAAGTAGGTGGGCACGCTCGCCCCACCGTCGACGTGCCAGCCGCCGCCGATGAGGGCCTTGTCTCGAAACCCGGGAAGAGCCAACGCCACCGTCATGTTCGCCAGTTCTTCCCGGACGTCAGACATGCGGACCAGGCGCTCGAGCTCCCACTCGGTGGGGTGGAGGCTGCGCCCGCGGGCGGCGGTGAGCTTGAAGATGTAGCCCGAGTGCATCCAGCCCCGCATGACTGAGATCCCGTACGCGGCCAGCTCCGACACGAAGCGGTCGTAGCGAGGGCCGGCGAAGCCGTCCGACGCCAGGACCCGCAGCAGCTTCTGATCGGCGAGGCGGCGCTGCAGATTCTCATGTCGGCGCCGGGCCTCCTCCCCGAGTTCAGGATCGGTGCTTTCCAGGATCGCGGCGCTCGGCACCGGCTTGTCCAGCTCGGACTTCTCATCCCAGCAGTCAGGTTGTATCGAAGCAGCATCGTCGTCGGCTGCGGGTCGATAGCCCGCTGCCTCGCCGTCGCTGCCTACCACCGCCGCCGCCCTTCGGGTCGTCTGGTCTCGCTCTCCCGACCACCAGTTAGCCGAGACGAACAACCGATCCACAGAATGAACTTTCCTAGGTGCGGTCGCGGCGGCCACCCCACGGACTTTCTCAAGATTCTTTCCGGCGGGGCTCAGCGGGTGGATTTCGTGGGGTGGCGCGGATTTCGAGACCTACCAGCCCCATCTGCTTCACCACCTGGAGGTCCCCGTGAGTACCCCCCCGCCGCCGCTGCTGACCGTACGCGCCGCCCTGGTCCTTCTGGCGGCCCTGCTGGTCGGCGTCCTCGCCGTGGCACTCTCGCTGCTCGGCGGCGCCTCCGTGCCGTCGGCTGTACTGTTCGCCGGCGGGGCCACCGGCGCTGCTCTGCTGCTGTTCCACACCATCATCGGGCGGTAACGCCCGGCCGGTGGCGGCGCCCGGGCCGGGCCGACCCCGGCGTGGTAGCGCTGTCCCGAGCCGGCGGCGTCTTAACATTTCGCCGTGAGCGATGCCGGTGCCCGGGTGGAAGAGTGGGAGCCCGGCTCAACCTGGACGACGTCGCCATTACCGCCCACACGGCTGAATCCGGCTACACGGCAAGGGCCACGAGGTCCGCTGGGTGGCACTACCCGCGGTCGTTCTCGAGCGGATTTCGGCATGGATCGACCTGCGCGGCCGGACACCCGGCCGGCTGTTTCGCTGGCCAGCGCGAGGGTCTTCGGGCAGTAGCCCTAGATCAACTGCTTGGCGTTGTTCTTGGTCCGGAAACTACGGGCGGGCCGGGGCGGCGGAGGCGTCGCTGGGCCGGCTGGAGGCGGCCGAGGTCGAGCGGAAGCAGACCACCGAGATCGTCGCGGCGGCCCGGGAGGTGACGTCGCTGTCGCCGTGGCGGTGGCGGCGCCGGGCCCAGTTGCGCCGCTACGAGAACGCCGCCGTCCACCTGGAGCTGGCGTACACGAACAGCCGCAACATGGTCCGCCGGGTGGTCGCGTTGCTGGAGGCCCGGGAGCCGGTTCCCCCGGCCCTGCCGGCCGGGGTCGAGGCGTTCGGGCAGTCGCTGCGGCTGCTGCACCGTGACTTCCTGGCCGGGCGGCCGCCGGACATCGCCCGGGCGCGGGCACGGGAGGCCGCGCAGGATGCCGGCCGGGCGCGGGCGGCGGGGCTGGGTTTCTCCGGCACGATCGTGGCCTCGCAGCTGCTCATCGTGGTCGGCGAGTTGCTCCAGGCGTCCGGCATGACCAAGATCGAGGCGGACCGGACGGCCGGTGTCTGCGAGCATCGCCCGGACTCCCGCCCGGACCCAAACGACCGTTAAGCTTCGGGGGTGGGAATCGAGGAACTGTACCCCGCCGGGCGTCTCGTCGCGGCCCAGCGCGCCGCCGCCGCTGCGGGCCTGGACGCGCTGCTGCTCACCCCGGGTTCCGACCTGCGCTACCTGACCGGCTACGACGCCCGGGAGGGGGAGCGGCTGACCTGCCTGGTGCTGCCCGCCGAGGGTGAGCCGACGCTGATCGTGCCGGTGCTGGAGCGGCCGGACGCCGAGGCCGCGCCCGGCACCGGGTACCGGATCGTCGACCACGCCGACGGCACCGACCCGTGGCCGCTGGTTCGCGCGGCGCTGCCCGGCCCGGTCCGCGCCGTCGGGCTGGCCGACCGGATGTGGGCGCAGCAGGTCCTCGCGCTGCGCGACGCGCTGCCCGGCGCGGCCCAGCGACTCGCCTCCGACGTGCTGCGGGAGATGCGGATCCGCAAGTCGCCGGCCGAGGTGGCGGCGCTGGCCGAGGCGGGCGCCGCGATCGACGCGGTGCACCTGCGGATGGGGGAGTGGCTGCGCCCCGGCCGCACCGAGCGGGAGGTCGCCGCCGACCTCGCCGCCGCGATCCGGGCGGCCGGGCACGCCGCCGTCGACTTCGTCATCGTGGCCGCCGGCCCGAACGGCGCGAGCCCGCACCACGGCACCTCGGACCGCCCGATCGGCGTGGGCGAGCCGGTCGTGGTCGACATCGGCGGCACCATGCCGTCGGGCTACCGCTCCGACTGCACCCGCACGTACGTCGCCGACGGTCCCGCCCCGGCCGGGTTCGTGGACTACTACACGGTGCTGCGGGAGGCGCAGCGCGCCGCCGTGGCCGCCGTCGCGCCGGGCGTGACCGCCGAGGCCCTCGACGCGGTCGCCCGCGACGTCATCACCGCCGCCGGTTTCGGCGGCGCCTTCCTGCACCGCACCGGTCACGGCATCGGCCTCGACGGCCACGAGGAGCCGTACGTGGTGACCGGCAACCCCCGGCCCCTTCAGGCCGGCATGGCTTTCTCGGTCGAACCCGGGATCTACCTCGCCGGGCGGCACGGAGCCCGGATCGAGGACATCGTCGTCTGCACGACGGACGGCGGGCAACGGCTCAACACCACCCCCACGGAGCTCATCGCGCTATGAACGTCGACCGGATCCTGCCCACCGACGAGGCCCACGACCTGCTGGACCTCGCCACCGAACTCGCCGACCGGGAGCTGGCCCCGGCCGCCGCCGGTTTCGAGGCCCGCGCCGAGTTCCCCCGGGAGGTGCTGCGCACCCTGGGCCGGGCCGGCCTGCTCGGCCTGCCGTACGCCGAGGAGCACGGCGGCGCCGCCCAGCCGTACGAGGTGTACCTCCAGGTGCTGGAGATCCTCGCCAGCAGGTGGCTGGCAGTGGCCGAGGCGGTCAGCGTGCACACGCTGTCCTGCTACCCCCTGGCCCAGTTCGGCACCGACGAGCAGCGCAAACTGCTGCCGGACATGATCGGCGGGGAGCTGCTCGGCGCGTACTGCCTCTCCGAGCCGCAGGGTGGTTCGGACGCGGCGGCGCTGACCACGCGGGCGGTGCGCGACGGCGACGCGTACGTGGTGACCGGCACCAAGGCGTGGATCACGCACGCCCGGGTGGCCGACTTCTACAACATCTTCTGCCGCACCGGCGGTCCGGGCCCGAAGGGCATCTCCTGCCTGCTCGCGGACCGGTCCACGGCGGGCATCCACCCGCAGGCCGCCGAGCGCACGATGGGTCTGCACGCCTCGCCGATCGCGCAGATCGCCTTCGACGACGCGCGGGTGCCGGCGGAGCGGCTGATCGGCGGCGAGGGCGCCGGGTTCACCATCGCGATGTCCGCGCTGGACTCCGGTCGCCTGGGCATCGCCGCGTGCGCGGTGGGCCTGGCCCAGGGCGCGCTGGACTACGCGGTCGGCTACGCCCGGGAACGCCGCCAGTTCGGCCGCGCGATCATCGACTTCCAGGGGCTCGGGTTCAACCTGGCCGACGCCGCCACCCAGATCTCCGCCGCGCGGGCGCTCACGCTCGCCGCCGCGCGGCTGCGCGACGCCGGCCGCCCGTACTCGATCGAGGCGGCCAAGGCGAAGCTGTTCGCCACGGACGTGGCGATGCGGGTGACCACCGACGCGGTCCAGGTGCTCGGCGGCGCCGGTTACGTCGCCGACCACCCGGTCGAGCGGTACATGCGGGAGGCCAAGGTGCTCCAGATCGTCGAGGGCACCAACCAGATCCAGCGGCTGGTCATCTCCCGCGCGCTGGCGAAGGGCTAGCCTGTCGCGGTGACCTTCCCCCGGATCACCGTGGACCCCGACGTCATGGGGGGTGCGCCCTGCGTACGGCAGTCGCGCATCCCCGTGGCCACCCTGCTGGCCATGATGGCCGAGGGCATGTCCGTCACGGACATCCTCACCGACCTGCCGTTCCTGGACGAGGAGGACATGGCGGAGGTGCTGAACTACGCGGCGGACGCGGTGCGCGACCGGACGGCGCGCTGAGCGTCACCGCGGCGGGCCGGGTGCGGCGTGGGAGCGCTTTTCCGGCTAGGGTGCAGCGCGTGGAGGAGATCGACCGTGCCATCGTCGCCGCGCTGACCGGGGACGGTCGGCTGTCGTACACGGATCTGGCCGAGCGGGTGGGCCTGTCGGTGTCGGCCGTGCACCAGCGGGTCCGCCGGCTGGAGCAGCGTGGGGTGATCAAGGGGTACGCCGCCCGGGTGTCGTTCGAGGCGCTGGACCTGCCGCTGACCGCGTTCGTGGCGATCCGGCCGTTCGACCCGTCGCAGCCGGACGACGCGCCGGAGCGGCTGGCGCACCTGCCCGAGATCGACTCGTGCTACTCGGTGGCGGGGGAGGACTTCTATCTCCTGCTGGTGCGGGTGGCCGGTCCGGCCGACCTGGAACGGGTGCTGCAGGAGATCCGTACCGCCGCGAACGTCACCACCCGCACGACAGTGGTGCTGTCCACGCCGTACGAGAACCGGCCGCCGAAGATCAATGGCGAGCTGACCGGTCGGGGACGTCCCCGACCGTCGGCGGAGCCGGCAGGTTCCACCGCCTGATCACCCGCCGGCCGTGCTCGTGACCGAGCACGCTGAGCGTGGCGGTGTCCAGCCGCAGCAGCGCACCGGCCGAGGGCGGCAGCCCGATCCAGCGCGCCCCCAGCACCCGCAGGCTGTGCCCGTGCCCGACGAGCGCGACGTCACCCTCCTCCAGCAGCGGCGCGGCCCGGTCCAGCACGCGGTCCAGGCGGGCGCCCACCTGCTCCGGTGACTCGCCGCCGGGGCCGCCGTCGGTCCAGATCGACCAGCCGGGCCGTTCCCGCTGGATGTCCGCGGTGGTGCGGCCCTCGTACTCGCCGTAGTTCCACTCGGCCAGGTCCGGCTCGATCGCGTCCACTGTGAGCCCGGCCAGGGCGGCCGTGCGGGTGGCGCGCTGCCGAGGGCTGGACAGCACCCGGGCGAGGTGCCGGCCGGCCAGCAGAGGAGCCAGCGCGCGTGCCTGCCGCTCGCCGTCGAGTGTCAGGTCCAGGTCGGTGTACGAGGTGTGCCGGTGGGCGGCGCTCCAGGTGGTCTCGCCGTGCCGGATCAGCAGGATCTCGTTCACCGGCCCAGTCAACCATGATGAGGCGGGTCGGGCCCGCCGACGGTTTGCGCCGGCGCTACCGGGCCGCCGGCGCCGGTTCGGTGTCGCGCGCCGGTCCCGGTCGGCCGGTCGGCTGTTCCCGGGACCGTACGCGGCCGGGACGCAGTTGCAGGACCGCGACTGAGGACAGCACCAGCGCGCCGCCGGCGAGCTGCGCGAGCGTCAGGGCCTCGCCGAGCGCGAGCGTGGCCAGCGCGGCGGTGACCACGGGTTCGAAGGTGGACAGGATGGCCGCGGTCGACGGCCCGGTCCGCCTCAGGCCGGCGAAGAAGGCCAGCATCGCCACGACCGTGGAGACCACGGCGATGGCGGCCAGCCAGAACCATCCCCGCCACCCGAAGCTCAGGTCGACGCCGCCGGTGACCAGGGCGCGAGCGCCGAGGGTGCCGGCGGCACCGGTCATCACCAGCGCCGACAGCGCCACGGGTGCCAGCCGGTGCACGACGGAGTCGGAAACCAGGATGTAGACCGTGTAGGTGACGGCGGCGGCGAAGGCCAGCAGCGCCCCGAGCGGGTGGAAGCCCGCGCCACCGGCGCCGAGCAGGACCAGCAGCGTTCCGCCCGAGGCGGCCACCAGGGCCGCGCCGCGTCCCGGGGTGAGCCGGTCCCGGCCGAGCAGGACCGCGGCCACTGTCACCATGACCGGGTACGTGTAGAGGATCAGCGCCAGCAGTGACGCGTCCATCAGCTCCAGCGCGGAGAAGAACAGGCTCGCCTGCGTGGCGTACCCGATCGCGCCCAGCCCCAGGGCGACGGCCACCACCCGCCCGCGCCTCGTCGCCGGCCGCCCACCGCCGGCGTCGCCCGGCGCCGCGCGGCGCAGGCCCGGCCGGGTGAGCAGCACGAGCCAGAGCAGTGCGGCGGCCAGCCCGAAACGCACCAGCAGCAGAGACGTCGGGGAGACACCGGCGTCGTACGCGAGCTTGCCGAAGACGGCCATCGCGCCGAAACAGGCGGCTGACAGGAGACACAGTGCGGCACCCACGCGCCAAGGATCACCGGAGCCGACTGCACAGGTCCAGCGATGAATTCCGCAGGTGAATCATTAGGATTTCCGCATGATCGAGCTTGACCTGCGGCGGTTGCGCTTCCTGCGGGAGTTCGAGGAACGCGGCACGATGGCCGCTGTCGCCGCGGCTCTGGGCTACAGCCCGTCGACTGTCTCGCAGCAACTGGCCCTGCTGGAGAAGGAGGCAGGTGTCCGGCTGCTGGGCAGGGCCGGCCGCGGCGTACGGCTCACCGAGGCCGGGCACGTGCTCGCCCGGCACGCCCGGGTGCTGCTGTCGGCGGCCGAGGCGGCGGAGGCCGACCTGGCCGCCCTCGACTGTGACGTCCGGGGGAGCGTCCGGGCGGGCGGCCTGCAGTCGGCGGCGCGCCGCCTGCTCGTGCCGGCCGTGGCCCGGATGAGAGCCGAGCACCCGCGGGTCCGGGTGGAGATCTTCGAACTGGAACTCGAACAGTCCCTGCCGGGCCTGCGCCTGGGCACCGTCGACCTGGTCATCGGCGACGAGTACGACAGCCAGCCCCGCCCCCGCCCGGCGGGGCTCCGTTTCACGCTCCTGCTCGAGGAGCCCTTGCGTCTCGTGCTTCCCGCTGCGCACCCGCTCGCCGGGCCCGGGGGACACGTCGCGGTCACCGACCTGCGGTCCGAGGTGTGGACCGCCTCCGCCGAGGGCACCGGGCACCACGCCATGGTGGTGGGGACGTGCCGTCGTCTCGGCGGCTACGAACCGGACCTGCGGCACCGTTCCAGCGACGCGGACGTCCAGCTGGAACTGGTCCGGGCCGGGGCGGCGGTCGCTCTGATGCCGGCCCTGACCCTGCCCGACGCCGACCCGGCGCTGGCGGTCCGGGGTATCGCCGAGACCGTCCTCCGGCGCCGCCTGGTCGCAGTCACCCGGGACACGCCGCCCGGGCCCGCCCTCACCGCGTTCCTGGCCGCCGTCACGGAGCGGGTCCGCGACCTCGGCCGGTAGGCGCACACCTTCAACCTATTATCCTAGGACGCCTTACGCGATGTGCGCCGGTCAACGGCGTTTGCACCGACACTCACCGGAGACGCGACAAGGGCAAGGCGTAGCCGGACGAGGGAGGGCGACATGAGCTTCACCGACAAGGCGAAGAACAAGGCCCAGGAGATGAGCGGCATGGCCAAGGAGCGGATCGGCGACGTGACCGACAACGAGCGGTTGCGGGCCGAGGGCGCCTCCGAGCAGAGCACGGCGCGTGCCAAGCAGGCCGGGGAGCACGCCAAGCAGGCGGGCCGCGACGTCAAGGACGCCTTCAACAAGTGAGTACGCGAACGGCGGGCCACCTCATCGCAGAGGTGGCCCGCCGTCGTACGCCCTGAGGGCCGGGGGTCAGTCGTCGCGGTGTGCGAGCCACCAGGCCTGGCCGGCCTCGGGCAGCGTGTCGATCGGGTCGTAGTAGGCGTAGCGCTTGTTCAGCGCCTCCAGGTCGGCCGACTCGATCGAGGTGCGGTAGTTCTTGGTCCAGTACGAGATGCCGCGCTCACGGTCGTAGTCGGTGAGCATGTGCACCCAGCGCTTGCCGACGAACGGCACGTCGCAGACGATCCGCGGGGTGGCGTAGCCGGGCAGGTAGCCCATGATGTCGTGCTGGAGCTGCTGGGCGTGCCAGACCGGGACGCGCCAGTGCTCGGCGTTGGGGATCATGTCGCACATGTAGAAGTAGTACGGCAGGATGCCCGCCTCGCCCTGGAGCGCGAAGCAGAGGTCGAGCAGGTCGGCGCTGGTGGCGTTGACGCCGCGCATGAGCACGCCCTGGTTGCGCACGTCGCGTACGCCGACGTCGAGCGCGGTCTGTGCGGCCTTGGCGACCAGCGGCGTCAGTGACTGGGCGTGGTTGACGTGGGTGTGGATGGCCAGGTTGACGCCGCGGCGGGCGGCGGTGCGGGCCACTCGTTCGAGGCCCTCGACCACGTCGGGCTGGAGCCAGTGCTGGGGCAGGCCCATGAGCGCCTTGGTGGCGAGCCGGATGTCGCGGATCGTCTCGATCTCCAGCAGGCGCATCAGGTACGACTCGAGGTTGCGCCACGGCACGTTGGCGACGTCACCGCCGGAGACGACCACGTCGCGTACGCCCGGGTGGGCCTTGAGGTAGGTGATGTGGGCGTCGTAGCGGTCGACCGGCTTGAGGGTGAGCTTGAGCTTGTCGACGGCGGGGGTGGAGTTGCCGACGAGGTCCATGCGGGTGCAGTGGCCGCAGTACTGCGGGCAGGTGGAGAGCAGCTCGGCGAGGACCTTGGTGGGGTAGCGGTGGGTGAGGCCCTCGGCGACCCACATGTCGTGTTCGTGGAGGCTGTCGCGGCTGGCGTACGGGTGGGACGGCCAGTCGGTGCGCCGGTCGGAGGCGACCGGGATCATGTAGCGGCGGATCGGGTCGGCGAGCAGCGCCTCGGTGCTCATCGGTTGATGCGGCACCATGGTGTTGAGCATCTGCGGCGGCACCAGCATGGACATGGTGGCCAGCGCCTTCTGGTCGGCCTCCAGGTCGGCGTAGAAGGTCTCGTCGACGGTGTCGCCGAGGACGGCGCGCAGCTGCTTGATGTTCTTGACGCAGTTGACCCGTTGCCACTGGGCGCTCTTCCACTGGTCGCGGGTGATGTGGCGCCAGCCGGGGAAGCGGGTCCAGTCGGGTTCGACGAGGGGCGCGCGGCGGTATTCGTAGGGCTGTCCGGCGGTCGGAACGGCGACCGGCGCGGGGCGGGGCGTCGGGATGGTCTCCACCGGTTGGGTCTGGGTCACGGCCCCTCCTCGTCAGTGTGCGGGTTGATCAACGAATGCGTAGGCTACTGGAAAATCTGCGGTGAAGAAATTAGTCTGCCGGAAGTTTTCCCGCGACGCGAGCCCTGACCGGGGGTTCGGGCGGCTGGACATAGGGGGTCGGCGTGACGTCACCGGTGGGTCTGCACCGAGTCGTGGAACCGGCGGGGGTGCTTCCGCAGGCGGCCTGGCGGCTGGACCCCGACCCGCGGATCGCGGCGAACGAGGTGCGGATCCGGGTCGAGCGGCTGAACCTGGACGCGGCGAGTTTCCGGCAGCTGGCGGAGAAGCACGGCGGCGACGGGGAGAAGGTCCGCGCCGAGGTGCTGGAGATCGTGTCGGCCCGGGGGAAGATGCAGAACCCGGTGACCGGGTCCGGCGGCATGCTGATCGGCACGGTCGAGGAGGCGGGCCGCCGCTCGCCGCTGGGGCTGAAGCCGGGTGACCGGGTGGCGACGCTCGTGTCGCTGACGCTGACGCCGCTGACGATCACCGACGGGCTGGCCCGCTGGGACGGGCGCAGCGAGCAGGTGCCGTGCGACGGGTACGCGATCCTGTTCGCCCGGTCGATCGCGGCGGTGCTGCCGCCGGACCTGCACCCCGAGCTGTCGCTGGCGGTGCTGGACGTGTGCGGGGCGCCGGCGTTGACGGCGCGGGTGGTGGCCGAGCAGGTGGCGCGGCGCTCGCGTGAGGGTGATCCGCGTCCGGTGTCGGTGGCGGTGATCGGCGGGGCCGGCAAGAGCGGGTCGTTGTCGCTCGCGGCGGCGCGGCGGGCGGGCGCCGCCCGTACCGTCGGGGTGGTTCCGGTGGTCGCGGAGCGGGACGCGCTGACGGCGGCCGGGCTGGCCGACGTGGTGGCGCTGGCCGACGCGCGGGATCCGGTGGGGTTGTCGACGGCGGTGACGACGGCGCTGGGTGTGCCGGCGGACGTGACTGTGGTGTGCGTGGACGTGCCGGGGTGTGAGCACGGTGCGGTGCTGGCCACGGCGGACGGCGGTACGGTGATCTTCTTCTCGATGGCGACGAGCTTCGCGGCGGCGGCGCTGGGCGCGGAGGGCCTGGCGGCGGACGTGACGATGCTGGTGGGCAACGGGTACGTGCCCGGGCACGCGGCGCTGGCGCTGGATCTGTTGCGTGCCGAGCCGGGGGTGCGCGGTCTGTTCGAGGCTCGTCTGGCGGCAGACTGAGACCATGACGAACCCCTCGACGCTGTATCGCGGTGGAGTGCTGCACTGTCCGGCGGACCCGAGCGCGACGGCGCTGCTGGTGCGGGACGGGCGGATCGCCTGGTTGGGTACTGATGCGGAGGCGCCGCGGGCGGACCGGGTGGTGGAGCTGGGCGGTGCGCTGGTGACGCCGGCGTTCGTGGACGCGCACGTGCACGCGACCGATACCGGGTTGGCGTTGTCGGGGCTGGATCTGTCGGCGGTGCGGTCGGCGGGTGAGCTGCTGGACGGGGTGTCGGCGTTCGCGGCGGGTCTGCCGGGTGACGCGGTGGTGCTGGGGCACGGCTGGGACGAGTCGGCGTGGGCGGATCGGGCGTTGCCTGATGCGGTGGCGCTGGGCCGGGCGGCCGGTGGGCGGCGGGTGTATCTGTCGCAGGCGTCGATCCATTCGGCGCTGGTGTCGGCGGCGTTGCTGGCGGCGTGCCCGGAGGTGGTGTCGGCGGCCGGCTACGACGCGTCGGGGTGGCTGCGGCGCGACGCGCATCACGTGGTGCGGGCGGCGGCGTTCGCGTCGGTGACGCGGGCGCAGCGGGTGGCGGCGCAGCGGCGGGCGCTGGAACACGCGGCGTCGCTGGGTGTGGCGGCGGTGCACGAGTGCGGTGGTCCGGACATCTCCGACGAGGAGGACTTCACCGGGCTGCTGGCGATCTCGGGGGCCGGGGTGCCGGAGGTGTACGGGTACTGGGGTGAGCTGCTGGGTGCGGCGAAGGCCCGGGAGCTGGGTGCGGTGGGCGCGGGTGGTGACCTGTTCGCCGACGGGGCGCTGGGGTCGCGGACGGCGCACGTGTCGGCGGCGTACCTGGACGGTGAGGCGGGGGCGTGCGGGCACGGGTACGTGTCGGCGGAGCAGGTTCGTGATCATCTGCTGGACTGCGCGGCGCACGGGTTGCAGGGCGGGTTCCACGCGATCGGGGACGCGGCGATCGGGACGGTGCTTGAGGGGTTCGGGCTGGCGGCGCGGTCGCTGGGTGTGGACCGGTTGCGGGCGGCCCGGCACCGGGTGGAGCACGCGGAGATCATGAGCAAGGCGTTGATCGCCGGGTTCGTGGAGTACGGGATCGTGGCGTCGATGCAGCCGGCGTTCGACAGGTTGTGGGGCGGCGCGGGCCGGATGTACGAGTCGCGGCTGGGGTTGGCCCGGTCGCTGGAGTCGAATCCGATGGGTGCGATGCACGGGGTCGGTGTGGCGTTGGCGTTCGGGTCGGATTCGCCGGTGACGCCGGTCGATCCGTGGGGGTCGGTGCGGGCGGCGGCGGCGCATCACAACCCGGCGCAGCGGATGAGTGTGCGGGCGGCGTTCGCGGCGCACACGCGCGGCGGGTGGCGGGCGGTGCACCTGGACAACGAGGGTGTGCTGGCGTTGGGGGCGCCGGCGACGTTCGCGGTCTGGGACACCCCGGCGGGCGTGGAGCGGGGGCTGCCTGTGGTGCTGGCGGAGGATCCGGAGTTGCGGGGTGCGGACGATCCGACGCCGCTGCCGGTGTGCCGGGCCACTGTGTTGCGCGGTGACGTGATCTATCAGGAAGGGTCTTCGTGACAGGGAAGCTTGGGCTGGATCCGGCGCTGGTGGCGCGGGCGCGGGAGTTGGCGCGCCGGGCCGGGCAGCCGGTGGTGGATCTGGCGCGCAGCCACACCACTGTGTCGGTGGAGCGGGCGGTGCTGCGGCTGGCCGGGGTGACCGGCGCGGACCCGGACGGCATTCCGTGGGTGAACCGGCTCGTGGACGCGGTGGTCGCGGACGTGGGGCTGGGGCACGGGGTGGCGGCGCCGGTGTTCGACGCGCTGGCTCGTGAGGGCATCGCGGATGTGACGTTGCTGGCGCAGAAGGCGGCGGCCGGGTCGGTGCGGTTCGCGCAGCCGTCGGGGAAGGCGGCGACTGCGGCGCGGCGGGCGTCGCGTAAGGCGGTGGCGGCGGGGATCCGCAGCATCGACCGGCGGCGCGCGGAGCGGGACCGGCTGGTGAAGCGGTTCGGGGATCCGGAGCGGCGGCCGTGGATCTACCTGATCGTGGCGACTGGTGACATCTACGAGGACATCCCGCAGGCGCAGGCGGCGGCGCGGGCCGGCGCTGACGTGATCGCGGTGATCCGGTCGACGGGGCAGTCGCTGCTGGACTACGTGCCGGAGGGGGCGACCCGGGAGGGGTTCGCGGGCACGTACGCGACGCAGGAGAACTTCCGGCTGATGCGGGCGGCGCTGGACGAGTCGTCGCGGGAGCTGGGCCGGTACGTGCGGTTGACGAACTACGCGTCGGGTCTGTGCATGCCGGAGATGGCGACGCTGGCCGGGTTGGAGCGTCTGGACATGATGCTCAACGACTCGATGTACGGGATCCTGTTCCGTGACATCAACCCGATCCGCACGTTCGTGGACCAGCGGTTCTCGCGGCAGGTGCACGCGCGGGCGGGGATCATCATCAACACCGGTGAGGACAACTACCTGACCACCGCGGACGCGGTGGACGAGGCGCACACGGTGACGGTGTCGCAGCTGCTCAACGAGTTCTTCGCGCACGAGGCGGGGCTGGCGGACTGGCAGCTGGGGCTGGGGCACGCGTTCGAGATCAACCCGGATGTGCCGGAGTCGTTCCGGTTGGAGCTGGCGCACGCGTTGCTGGCGCGGGAGTTGTTCCCGGACGCGCCGTTGAAGTGGATGCCGCCGACGAAGCACATGACCGGTGACGTGTTCCGGGGCAACCTGCTGGACGGGTTCTTCAACCTGGTGGGCACGATGACCGGGCAGGGCATCCTGCTGGTGGGGATGATGACCGAGGCGGTGGTGACGCCGTGGCTGTCGGACCGGGACATCGCGCTGCAGAACGTGCGGTACGTGCTGGGCGCGGCGGGCGGCCTGCACGAGGACTTCGTGCCGGCGCCGGGCGGGTTCATCCAGGAGCGGGCGCACCGGGTGCTCGGTGAGGCGGTGGACCTGCTGGAGCGCATCGGGGACCAGTCGTTGCTGACGGCGATCGCCGAAGGCACGTTCGGGATCATGAAGCGGCCGGCGGACCGGGGCAAGGGCCTGTCCGGGGTAGCGCGGCACGAGGCGGACTACTACAACCCGGCCACGGAGATCCTGGAGCAACCCTCATGAGTGAGAAGACGGTCGTGCGGCCGTACGGGGACACCACCGGTGACGGCATGGTGCAGGTGTCGTTCACGTTGCCGGTGCCGCACGACAAGCGGGCCGAGGGCGCGGCGGTGCAGCTCGCAAACAAGATGGGCATGGACCCGGCGATGCTGGTGCACGCCAAGCCGATCGGTGACGGGTTCACGTTCTTCGTGGTGTACGGGCGGGTGAACCACCTGGTGGACCTGTCGAAGGTGCAGGTGGTGGAGCGTGACTATCCGCTGCTGTCGGCCAAGGAGGTCAACGCGGTGGTGAAGCGGCGGCTGCGCCGCAAGCTGTCGGTGGTGGGCGCCTGCATCGGCACGGACGCGCACACCGTGGGCATCGACGCGATCCTCAACGTCAAGGGCATCGCCGGCGAGAAGGGCCTGGAGTACTACCGGGAGCTGAAGGTCACGAACCTGGGCGCGCAGGTGAGCGTGCCGGAGCTGGTCGAGGCGGCCCGGCGGGAACGCGCCGACGCGGTGCTGGTGTCGCAGGTGGTGACGCAGCGTGATGCGCACCTGCACAACACGCGGGAGATGTCGGCGGCGTTCCGGGAGGCGATGCCGGCCGGGAAGCGGCCGCTGCTGATCGTCGGCGGGCCGCGGTTCGACGAGACGATGACCGGCGAGCTGGGCGTGGACCGGATCTTCGGCCGTGGCACCACCCCGGGCGAGGTCGCCAGTTACCTCATCCACGCTTTGATCACCTCCAGGAAGGCGAACGCCTGATGAGCGATCCCCGTGTCGGTCTGACAGTCACCCACCGCCGGTACGTGCCGTACTCCCACGCCCACTACGCGGGCAACCTGGTCGACGGGGCGTACGCGCTGGGCTTGTTCGGGGATGTGGCCACCGAGGTGTGCATCCGCACCGACGGCGACGAGGGGTTGTTCGCCTCGTACTCCGACGTGCAGTTCCGGGCGCCGATGAAGGCCGGTGACGTGCTGGAGGTGACGGCGACGGTGACCCGGGTGGGCACCCGCAGCCGCACCGTCGACTTCGCCGCGACAGTGGTGTGCCGGGGCCGCCCGGACAAGGGCGAGTCGGCCGCCGAGGTGCTCGACGAGCCGATCGTGGCGGTCACCGCGACCGGCACGGTGGTCGTGCCGCCAGCACCGTGAGCGCGAGGAGCGAGCCGGTGTTGCGAGCCCCGCAGTCGCGAACGAAGGACAGCCCGGCGTGAGCGCGAGGCCGGTCGTCGTCTGCGCCGACGTCGGGTCGACGTACACGAAGGCCGCGGTGGTGGACCTCGACGGCGGCCGTCTGGTCGCGGCGGCGTCGGCGCCCACCACGGTGGGCACGGATGTGCTGCACGGCCTGGACGCCGCGGTCGGTGCGGCCACCGCGTCGGCCGGGGTCGCTGAGGTGCCCTGGTACGTGTGTTCGTCGGCGGGGGGTGGGCTGCGCCTGGCGGTGGTGGGTTACGAGCCGCTGGTGACCGCTCAGGCGGGCCGGCGGGTCGGTCTGTCGGCGGGCGCGAACGTGGTGCACGTCGCGGCCGGGCGGCTCGGTGGGGTGGACGTGGCGGCGTTGCGGGCGGCCCGCCCGGACGTGGTGCTGCTGGTGGGCGGCACCGACGGCGGCGACGCCGAGACGGTGACGCACAACGCGACGCGGCTGGCGAAGGCCCGCTTCCGGGTGCCGGTGGTCCTGGCGGGCAACGCCGACGTGCGTGCCGACCTGCACGCGCTGCTGGCGGGCGCGGGTGTGCCGGTGACGGTGGCCGACAACGTGCTGCCGCGCATCGGGGTGCTGGAGCCGGCGTCGGCGCGGGCGGCGATCCGGGAGGTGTTCCTGCGGCACGTCATCGGCGGCAAGAAGCTGTCCCGGGGTACGCGGTTCGCGCGGCTGGTCCGCGCGGCCACCCCCGACGCGGTGCTCACCGGCGTGGAGGTCCTGGCCGGGACGCTCGGCGGTGACCTGGCAGTGGTGGACGTGGGCGGCGCGACCACCGACGTGTACTCGGTGCTCACCCCCGACGAGCGGGACAGCGGCCCGAGTCAGGAGGTCGCCGGGACGCTGTGGCGGGCCCGCACCGTCGAGGGTGACCTGGGCATGCGGTGGAGCGCGCCGGGCGTGGTGCGCGCCGCGGTGGAGGAGCGGCTGCTCGACGCGGCCGAGGAGGCGGAGCTGACGGTCGCGGCGGCGGTACGGGCCGCCGAACCGGGGTTCCTGCCCGCCGGTGACGGCGAGCGGGCCGTGGACCGGCGTATCGCCTCGTTGGCGGCGACTGTGGCGTTGCGGCGGCACGCGCGGGGTGCGGCGACGGGGGAGCGGGCCGGGCGGGACCTGCGGGAGGTGAAGCTGCTCGTCGGCTCCGGTGGGGTGCTGCGGCACGCCGACCCGGGCGACGCGGCGGCGGTGCTCGACGCGGTGCTGACCGACCACGCCGGGGGGTGGGCGTTGCCGCGGGCGGCCCGGCCGGTCGTCGACGTGGACTACGTGCTGGCCGCCGCCGGGCTGCTCGCCGAGGAGCATCCGGGTGCGGCGGCGGCGATGCTGCGGCACCATCTCGGCGCCTGAACCGCGCTTAGGAATCGAGACGCGCCGACGCGACACGCCGTGTCGCAACACACGACAGGCCCGGGTGGGTTGACAGCGGCGGGGGTCTACGCCGTACCGTCTTTGAGTCCTACCACGGGAAGCGGCTGTTGTTCGCTTCGTCCCTTCGTCCGCTGGCCGAGCGACCGGAAGGTTGCGGCGGCCAGGTCCAGCGGGCGGGGGTCGGCGGGGCGGCGCGAACCGGCCGCGGTTACCGGTGTACGGGCAGGGTGAGAGGCACGGCCAGTAGACAACGGCCAGGCGGGGGCAGCCAGTCCACGTCGGGTCGGTCCGAAGGTCGGCGCCGATCGTCTTCGCCCCACCGGCCGGGAAGGGCCTGGGAGCATCGGGGCGCGGCTTAGGCCGCGCCCCGATTTCATCCCCCCGATGTTCCCCGTGTCAGCGGCCGAGCCCTTGTCAGCGGCCCAGCCGCCGGTAGCGGCGCACCGCCGCCGGGGCGGCCACCGCGATGAGCGCCAGCGGCCAGGCGACCGCCAGTTCCAGCGCGTGCCGGGCCGGCCACGAGTCGCCGCCCAGGCCCGGGTTGCCGAACAGGTCCCGGGCCGCCGCCACTGTGGCCGACAGCGGATTCCAGGCGGCGATCGCGCCCAGCCAGTCCGGCATCAGCTCCGGCGCCACGAACACGTTGGACAGCGCGGTCAGCGGGAATGCCAGCGGGAACACCACCACCGCGACCGTGTCCGGGTTCGGCACGAGCAGCCCGAACAGGATGCCCACCCAGGTCATCGCGACGCGCAGCAGCAGGATCAGCGCCACCGCCGCCAGCGCCGGGCCGACGCCCTCGCGCCACTGCCAGCCCACCAGCAGCCCGCACACCACCAGCGTGGTCATCTCCAGGCACGCGCGTACCAGGTCGGCGCTCGCGCGGCCGGACAGCAGCGCCGAGCGGGCCATCGGCAGCGACCGGAACCGGTCCACCACGCCCCGGCCGGCGTCCACAGCGATGGCCGACGCGGTCGCGCCGAGGCCGTAGAGCATCGTCATGACGAACACGCCCGGCAGCAGGAACTCCCGGTAGCTGCCGTCGCCCGGCACGGACATGCCGCTGCCGAACACGTAGCCGAACACCAGCACGAACATGATCGGCAGGCTGAAGTAGAGGATGATCTCCTCCGGGGCGCGCACCACGTGCCGCATGTTCCGCCCGGCCATCAGCCACCCGTCGGCAAGCGCCCTCACGACGCCACCCCCACCCGCTGCGCGTCCGCGTGACCGCCGGTGAGCCGTAGGAACGCCTCGTCCAGCGTCGGGCGGCGGACCAGGACGTCCTCCACCGCGATCCCGGCGTCGTCGAGGGCCCGCAGCACGGCGGTGAGCACGGCGATCCGGTCGGCCACCGGCGCGTCGACGCGCCGCAGCTCGACGTCCACAGTCGCGGTCGCGCCGGTGGCGCGTTCCACCACCGCTGCCGCCGCGGGCAGGTCCGCCGCGTCGTGGACCACCAGTTCCAGCCGGTCGGCGCCGATGCGGGCCTTCAGCCGCTCCGGGGTGCCCTCGGCCACGACCCGGCCGGCGTCGATGACGCACACCCGGTCGGCGAGGTGGTCGGCCTCCTGAAGATATTGGGTCGTGAGCAGCACAGTGGTGCCGTCGGCGACCAGTTCCCGCACCGCCGTCCACAGGCCGTTGCGGCTGCGCGGGTCCAGGCCGGTGGTCGGCTCGTCGAGGAACAACACCCGCGGCGGCACCACCAGGCTGGCCGCCAGGTCCAGGCGGCGGCGCATCCCACCGGAGTAGCCGCCCGCCGACCGGTCCGCGGCCTCGGTCAGACCGAACCGGTCCAGCAGCTCCTCGGCGCGGCGGCGGGCCCGGCGCGCGGACAGCCGCCGCAGCCGCCCGAACAGCACCAGGTTCTGCCGTCCGCTGAGCACCTCGTCGACCGCCGCGTACTGGCCGGTCAGGCTGATCGCGGCACGCACCCGGTCCGGGTCGGTGGCGACGTCGTACCCGGCCACCCTGGCCCGGCCGGCGTCGAAACGCAGCAGCGTGGTGAGGATCCGCACCGCCGTGGTCTTGCCCGCCCCGTTCGGGCCGAGCACCCCGTACACGGTGCCGGCCGGAACGGCCAGGTCGAAGCCGTCCAGGGCGGTGGCGCGTCCGTACGTTTTTCGTATCCCGTCGGCCAGTACGGCCGTCGCGTCGTCGGTCATGGGCGTCAGCGTCACCGGCGGCGCTGACCGGGCGCGTACCGCGCGCGCACCGGGCGGCGTCGCGCCGGTCAGCGCCCGTCGACCAGCGCCAGCGCCCGCTGCCGGGGCAGGTCCGCGCCCCGGGCGTACGCGGTGGCGAACGCCGCCTCACCCAGGTGTTCCCGCAGCGTGACGGCGGTGGGTGTGCCGGCCGGGGCGTCTGCCGCGCCGGTGCCTGCGAGCAGCGCCGCCGCCGCGCCCAGCAGCCGGGCCGCCGACTCGTGGTCGCCGTCGCGCAGCAGCGGCCCGGCCAGCCCGTCCGCGGCGGCGGCCACCACCGGCACGTCCCACACGCCGACGCCGGCGGTGAGGACCTGCCGGTAGTGGGCGCGGGCCGCAGCCGGGTCGCCGGTGGCGTCGGCGAGTTGCCCGAGCGTCACCAGCGCCGCGAGCCGCACCACATCGGCGCCGAACCAGCCCGACGGGCATTCCGCGACCGCCCGTTCGCACAGCGTCCGCGCCCGCTGCGGGTCGCCGTCGCGGCGGGCGATCTCGCCGAGCCCCAGGTACGCGGCGGCGACCAGCTCCGGCGCGCCGGCCGGCCCGGCGATGCGCCGCACCCGCCGGAAGTCCTCGGCCGCGCCGGTCAGGTCACCGGCTGCCAGCCGCCCGTCGGCGCGGGTCCGCAGCAGTTCCGCCAGGTCCAGCGTGGAGCCGAGCTGCTCGGCCAGCTCCAGCGCCTCCGCCATCGGCGCGGCCGCCGACGCGACGTCACCGGTGCGGTAGGCGGCCTCGGCGTGGGTGGACAGCGTCACGATCATGCCCCAGCGGTCGCTGAGGGCCCGGAAACCGGCAAGCGCACCGTCGAGGTCGGCGCGGGCCTGGGCGTGACGGTCGTGCAGCAGACTGACCATGGCGGTGCCCAGCAGGCCCAGTGCCCGGCTCCACGGGTCGGTGCCGAGCAGCCGGTCCCGGACGGCCTGCTCGTGCAGCGCCGCCGCGTCCTGCGGCGACGGGGGACCGCTGGCCATGCCGGACAGGTACAGCAGGAACGGATGCCGGGGCGGCCGGGCCAGGGTCCACAGGATCCGCGACGCGGCGTCGACCTCGCTGCGCTCGCCGCCACCGGCGAGCGCAGCGATCAGCAGGCCCAGCGCGTACTCCTCGGCCACGCCGTCGGGCGGGCCGTCGAGCCGGTCGACCAGCCGCCGGGCCAGCGCGGCGCCCTCCCCGCGCAGGCCCCGCAGCCACCAGTAGAACGCCAGAGCCGCGACCAGCCGCAACCCGGTGGTGGTTTCGGCGTGCCGCAGCGCCGCGTGCAGGTCGTCGCGGGCGGCGTCGAGGCGGCGCAGCCACCGTTCCTGGCCGCCGCCGCGCAGGGCCACGTCGCCGGCCTGTGCCAGGTCCAGAAAGTACGCGGCGTGCGCGTCGCGCACCCGGCCGGTCTCGCCGTGCTCGGCCAGCCGGGCCGCCGCGAACTCGCGGATCGTCTCCAGCATCCGGTAGCGCCCGCCGGTGGCCTCCACCAGCGACTTGTCCACCAGGCCGGTGAGCACGTCGAGGACGTCACCGGCGTCCGGCGCGCACACCGCCTGCACCGCGGCCAGGTCGGCGGCGCCGGCGAACACGCTCATCCGGGCGGCCAGCCGCCGCTCCGGCTCGTCGAGCAGGTCCCAGCTCCACCCGACGACCGCCTCCAGCGTGCGGTGGCGGGGCGCCGCGGTGCGGTCACCGCGGCGCAGCAGCCGGAACCGGTCGTCCAGCCGGGCCGCGACCTGCGTCACCGGCAGGGCCCGCAGCCGCGCCGCGGCCAGCTCCAGGGCCAGCGGCAGCCCGTCGAGGGTACGGCAGATCCGCAGCACCGCCGGGGTGGTGGCGTCGTCGAGGGTGAACCCGGGCGACACGTCGGCGGCCCGGTCGGTGAACAGCCGCACCGCCGGGTACGCGGCGGCCGCCGGCGGTGCGGCCGGCCCGTCCGGGGCGGGCAGCCCGCCGACCGGGCACAACGCCTCGCCGGTGAGGCCCAGCGGTTCCCGGCTGGTGGCGAGCACCCGCAGCCCGGGCGCGGCGGCGAGCAGCCGGCCGGTCAGCCGGGCCGCGTCGTCGATCACGTGCTCGCAGTTGTCCAGCACCAGCAGCAGCCGCCGGTCGGCCAGCGCCGCCACCAGCCGGCCGGTCAGGTCGGCGGGGCCGCCGGGGGTGCGCAGGCCGGCGTCGCGCAGGTCCAGCGCGGCCAGCACCGCGGGCGCGACCGGCGCGCCGGGTGCCACAGCGGCCAGCTCCACCAGGCACACCGGCCCGTCGTGGCCGGACGCGACGGTGGTGGCCAGCCGGGTCTTGCCGGCGCCGCCCGGGCCGTGCAGGGTGACCAGCCGCGCCGCGCCCAGCAGCTCGTGGACCCGCCGCAGTTCCGGTTCCCGGCCGACGAAACTGGTGAGCGGGCTGGGTAGCCGGGCGGGCGGTGCGGCGTCGTCGCGCAGCAGCGCCGTGTGCAGTGCGACCAGCTCCGCCGACGGGTCGGTGCCCAGTTCCTCGGCGAGCACGCGGCGGGCGTCGGCGTAGACGGCAAGCGCCTCGGCGCGGCGGCCGGCGCCGTGCAGGGCACGCATCAGCTGCCCGTGCAGCCGTTCCCGCAGCGGATGCGCCGCCACCAGGTCCCGCAGCTCGGCGATCAGCGGCGCCCCGGCCGGCGCCAGCGCCAGCTCCGCCTCGACGCGGTCCTCGACCGCGGCCAGGCGTGCCTGGCGCAACCGGGCGGCCTCGGCGTCGGCGAACGGCGCGTCCGTCACGTCCGCGAGGGGTTCGCCGCGCCACAGGCCGAGCGCGTCGCGCAGCAGCGCCGCCGCGCCGGCCGGGTCACCGGCGGCGAGTGCGGCCCGCCCGGCCGCGGCCAGCCCGGTGAACCGGTGCACGTCCACCCGCTGCGGATCCACCGCCAGCCGGTAGCCGGCCGGGCCGAACTCGATGTGCGCGCCCGGCAGCAGCCGCCGCAGCCGCGACACCTGGGACTGCAGCGCGTTCGTGGCCTGCTCGGGCGGCCGGTCGCCGTACACGCCGTCGACGAGGCGCTGCGGCGCAACGGTGCGGTCGGCGTCGAGGAGAAGCAGCACCAGCAGCGCGCGCAGCCGCCCGCCGGCGACGGGCAGCACGCTGCCGTCGGCCGCGTACGCCTGGGTCGCGCCCAGCACACCGAACCGCATGCGCCCGATTGTCGCCTGTCGCCGGTGACGCCCACACTCCCCACCCGCCGGTCACAGGTGGTGCCGCCGCCATTCGGACTGCTCCTGCTCGGCGGCTACCTGCTCGTCCAACGCGGTCCGGCGCACCCGGCTGCGCCACGGGTCACTCGAACGCAGGCCCAGCAGGACCACCGAGACGCTGGCCACCGCCAGGATCGCCAGCGCGGCCACCGCAGGCAGCCGGCCGGCCCACGGCAGTCCCACAGCCATCGCGACCACCACGGCGGTGGGTACCGCCGAGATCCGGTGCGTCGCGCGCACCCCCAGCGCCAGCAGCCCCGACACGTAGATGACCAACCCGGCGAACAGCACCCGGTTGTCCAGAGCGGCGGCGTGTTCCCGCCAGGGATCACCGCGCGGGTGGGAGATGACGGCGAGGTAACGCTTGAGGCCGAGGGCGAACAGGATGATCCCGGTGATCAGCGGCAGGTGCAGGTAGGCGTAGGCGTCGCGGGCGAGCGCCGCCCGTGCGCGGACGTCGCGGGTGCGATGCAGCCGCTGCTCCAGCGCGGGCGCCAGGCTGTCGAAGTACAGCCACCACAGCGCCGCGATGATGGTGACGCCGAGCACCGACGCCACGATCACCGGCCACGTGGCCGGCAGGCCGGCGCTCAGCTTCGGCCCCAGCCCGAGCGAAATGATCGACTCGCCGAGCGCGATGAGCAGGATCAGGGCGTACCGCTCCGCCCAGTGGGCGGCGGACACGACTGTCAGCCCGGCGCTGGGGGCGAGGCCCCCCGAGGTGTACTCGATGCAGAGCGCGGCCAGCCACAACGCCAGCGGCAGCCACGTCGCCCAGGTCTGCCGGGGCGACTCGGGCAGGGCCGCGGTGGCGAGAATCAACGCCACGCTGATCAGCGGCGGCAGGCCGAGGCGCACGGCGGTCCGTCCGCGGTGGCTGCTGCGGCTGAGGAACACCAGCACCTGGGCCGCCCGGATGACGAGATAGCAGCAGGCGAACAGGACCGCGGCGGGTGGCCCGGACTGCCGCTGCGCCGGCCCGTCGGCGAACGCCGCCGGCATGGCCAGGGTCAGGACGAACAGGGCTGCCGCCGTCACCGCGCCGACGAGCGGCATCACCCCCTGGTCGGTACGGACGACGTTGCCCAGGGCGGCGAAGGACACCCAGCACCACCACAGCAGCAACAGCAACACCAGCCCGGCCAGCAACGACCTGCCGCTCAGGGTTTCGGAGAGCACGTTGGTGACGTTCAGGAACGCGAACACGAAGACGAGGTCGTAGAACAACTCGACCCGGGTGACGCGGAAGCCGGGCGCGGTCGGCAGGATGCGACCTCGTCCCCGCTCAGCGCTCATGCTGCCGAGCATGGCAGCGGGCTCCGCCCGCCGGGGCGCTGTTGTCCGATCGGCGGCGCAGGGGCGCGGGCCGGCGACCGGTACGGGCGGGTAGCCTTCGGCCCGTGATCGTGGGGAGAAGCCGGTGACGACGCTGGACCGGGAACAGCCGCGTGCCACCGACGGGGCACCCGGTGACGGCGGCGCGCGTCCCCTGCCGCTGACGTTCGCCGTGCCGGCCGCCGTGCTGGCCGGGGTGGCGCTGCTGCTGGCGTTCCCGCCGTACGGGTGGTGGCCGCTCGCGCCGGTCGGTGTGGCGTTGCTGGCCGCCGCGGTGCACCGGCGGCGGCTGCGCGCCGGCGCGGGGCTGGGCTTCCTGACCGGGGTGGCGTTGTTCGCGCCGCTGCTGGAGTGGACGAACCTGCACACCGGCTACCTGCCGTGGGCGCTGCTGTCGCTGTTGCAGGCCGCCTATCTGGCGCTGCTGGGCGCCGCCACCGCCTGGGTGTCGCCGCTCGCCGACCGGCACCGGGCGGCGTGGCCGCTGCTCACCGGTGTGCTGTGGGTGGGGCAGGAGGCGCTGCGTGACCGTACCCCGTTCGGCGGGTTCCCGTGGGGGCGGCTGGCGTTCAGCCAGGACACGTCGCCGCTGCTGAAGCTCGCGGCGCTCGGCGGCGCCCCGCTGGTCACGTTCGCCGTCGCGGTCGCCGGTGGGCTGCTGGTCACCGCCGCGTGGCGGGACTGGCGGCGTGCGCCCGGGCAGTGGCGGCCCGTCGCCGGGCTCACCGCCGCGCTGGTGGCGCTGCTCGCCGCCGGTACGGCCGTGCCGACCGGGGTACGCGGCGCGGGCGACACCGTAACCGTCGCGATCGTGCAGGGCAACGTGCCGCGTCTCGGGCTGGACTTCAACGCGCAGCGGCAGGCGGTGCTGAACAACCACGTCGACGCGACGCTGGAGCTGGCGCGTCGGGTCGCCGAGGGCGGGCAGGACCGTCCGGACGTGGTGGTGTGGCCGGAGAACTCCAGCGACATCGACCCGTTGCGCAACCCGGGTGCGGGGGAGCGGATCTCCCAGGCGGCCGACGCGATCGGCGCGCCGATCCTGGTCGGTGCGGTGCTGGTCGGGCCCGGCCGGGGTGAGGTGCGCAACGCGGGGCTGCTGTGGCGGCCGGGCACCGGCCCGGATCTGAACCAGGTGTACACGAAACGGCATCCGGTGCCGTTCGCCGAGTACGTGCCGCTGCGCTCCGTCGCCCGCAAGGTCAGCTCCCAGGTCGACCGGGTCCGGTCCGATTTCGTCCCCGGTGACCGTCCCGGCGTGCTGAACACCGGCCCGGCGGTCCTCGGCGACGTGATCTGCTTCGAGGTCGCCTACGACGGCATCGTCTGGGACACCGTCACCGGCGGCGCGCAGCTGCTGGTGGTGCAGACGAACAACGCCACGTTCGACGTGGCCGAGGCCCGCCAGCAGCTGGCCATGGTGCGGCTGCGGGCCGTGGAGCACGGCCGGGCCGCGTTGATGGCCTCCACGGTCGGTGTGTCCGGGTTCGTTTCCCCGGACGGGCGGGTAGACGGTGCGACCGGGTTCAACACCGCCGCGGTGGTGGTGCGGCAGATGGAACTCGGTAACGGGCGTACCCCGGCGACCACTGCCGGGGTGTGGCCGGAGGTGGCGCTGACGGCGCTGGCGGTCGCGGCCCTGGCCGGTGCGGCCGTGCTGCGCCGCCGCCGGGAGGCCGCTCCCGGCTGAGCCGACGAGAGGCGGTGCGACGGTGGGCGTGGCAGCCGACAGGCGGACGGTCGGCCGTCCCGGGGTGGGGCGGGTCCTGGTGGTCATCCCCACCTACAACGAGGCCGACAACGTCGGGCGCATCGTCGCCCGGGTACGCGAGGCGGCACCGGCGGTGGACGTCCTCGTCGCCGACGACAACAGCCCCGACGGCACCGGCGCGATCGCCGACACGATCGCCGACGGCGACCCCCGGGTGCACGTGCTGCACCGGGCCGGCAAGGAAGGACTCGGCGCGGCCTACCTGGCCGGGTTCGCCTGGGCGCGCACACGCGGCTACGACGCGGTGGTGGAGATGGACGCCGACGGCTCGCACGCCCCGGAGGACCTGCCGGCGCTGCTGCACGCCACCCGCGACGCCGACGTGGTGATCGGTTCCCGGTGGACCCGCGGCGCGCGGGTGCTGAACTGGCCGTGGCGGCGGCTGCTGCTGTCCCGGGTGGGCAACCTGTACGCGCGGCTGGCGCTGGGCATGCCGGTCAGCGACGCCACCGGCGGCTACCGGGTGTACCGGGCCAGCGCGCTGGACGCGATCGACCTGGGTTCGGTGCGGTCCCAGGGGTACGCGTTCCAGGTGGAGCTGTCGCGGCTGGCGCACCGCGCCGGGGTGCGGATCGTGGAGGTGCCGATCACATTCGCCGAGCGGGAACACGGCGACAGCAAGATGAGCCCGCTGATCGTGGCGGAGGCGCTGTGGCGGGTCACCCGCTGGGGGGTGCGGGACCGCCTGGCGACCGCGTCCGCCCGCCCGGATGCGCTCGCGCGCTGGCCTTGAGCGAGGGCGTGTCATGCTTGAGGGGCGTGATGACCCCGGGCTGATGAGGTGAGATGCG
The DNA here is from genome assembly GCF_001029515.1 of Micromonospora sp. RV43. Lineage (NCBI taxonomy): Bacteria > Bacillati > Actinomycetota > Actinomycetes > Micromonosporales > Micromonosporaceae > Micromonospora > Micromonospora sp. RV43. Next base: position 49,776 of record NZ_LEKG01000023.1, read on the forward strand.
CCGAGGACTGAAGTACGTACCACCGGCCCTGCTGCTGCTCGCGCTGCTGGAGCTGACCGTTTTCGTGCTGGTCGGCCGGGCCGTCGGGTTCGGCGTGGCGGTGCTGCTGGTGTTCGGGGCGTCCCTGCTGGGTCTGGTGCTGCTGCGCCGCGAGGGCATGCGGGCGTGGCGCGGCTTCCGCGCGGCGGCGCAGGCCGGCCGGCCGCCGGGCCCGGAGGTGACCGATGGGCTTGTCGGTCTGCTGGGCGCGCTGCTGCTGGCGCTTCCGGGCCTGGTCAGTGGCGTGGTGGGCCTGCTGTTGCTGGTGCCGCCGTTGCGCCGGCTGGCCGGTGGCGGGGTTCGCCGGGCCACCGAGCGCCGGGTGTCGTCGATGGTCGCCGGTGACCTGTTCGGGCCGCGCCGGGTGCGCGTGTACCGGGGTGCGCCGCAGCCGACCCCGGAGCCCGCGCCGGCCCCGTCGCCTGGTCCCGCGCCGTCGCCGCAGCCGGTCACCGACCCGGGCAAGGCCATCGAGGGCGAGATCGTCGACCGCTGACGCGCCCCCCCGCTGCGCCGTCAGCTTGATCGACTTCACTTCGCCGAGGTGGTGCCATCAGACCGCGCCCGACCCCGCCACCTCCCCGAGCTGGCGGCCCGTTCACCGGTCCGGCACCCGGATCGGCCCACGCGCGGCGGATCAGCCACCCACAACCAACCCGCCCTCCCATGATCGGCACAAGTTCGGGGAGGTGGCGCCATCAAGGCACGCTTGATACCGCCACCTCCCCGAAGTGGCGGGGCCGTGCCTGCCCGGGCAACGAAAAACGCCCCCGGGTGATCCCGGGGGCGTTTTCGGTCATTGCGGGAGATGCTCAGGCACGACCGCGGCGGGTGCGGACCTCCTGGAGCCGCTCGGCGAGGATGTCCTCCAGCTCGGCGATCGAGCGCCGCTCCAGCAGCATGTCCCAGTGGGTACGCGGCGGCTTGGCCTTCTTCTGCTCCGGCTCGGTGCCGTCGACCAGACGGGCCACGCTGCCGTCGAACTTGCACTCCCAGGTCGTCGGGACCTCGGCGTCGACGGCGAACGGCACCTCGAACTGGTGGCCCTTGGCGCAGAGGTACTCGCGGGTCTGGCGCGGCGCGAGCTCCGTGTTGCGGTCGGACTCGTAGCTGACCGCTCCCAGCCGGCTACCGCGCAGCATGCGCTCGCCCATGATCGACTTCCCCTCGTTCGTGGTGCTGGTCTTCAGGTGTAACGACCGGTCACCGCTCGCCCATTCCCCGGCCCGCGGCGGCAGGGCCGTACGCGGGTCGGGAGTGTCAAGGGTAACCGGCCATGACAGCTGCCCGGCGGGGTCGTCCCCGGCCGGGCCGAATCGGTGGAGTGTTTCGCCTGTCAACGGGGATGTTACCCACCTGTTTGCGTGCCGGAGGTGACGATGAGCAGTGACGCGCCGGTCGGGGCCCGACCACCAGCCGGGAAGACCTTCTTCGGTCACCCCCGCGCGCTGTCCACGCTCTTCCTCACCGAGATGTGGGAGCGGTTCAGCTTCTACGGCATGCGGGCGATCCTTGTGCTGTACCTGACCGCCGCGGTCGCCGACGGCGGGCTGGACCTCGGCGAGTCCAGCGCCAACGCCGTGTACGGCACCTACAACGCCATGGTCTACCTGATGGCGCTGCCCGGCGGCTGGGTCGCCGACCGGCTGATCGGCGCGCGGCGCAGCGTGCTGTGGGGCGGCGTGGTGATCGCCGCCGGTCACTACGTGATGGCGATCCCCACCGGGTGGAGCGTGTTCGCCGGCATGGCGCTGATCGTGCTCGGCACCGGCCTGCTCAAACCGAACATCTCCACCATGGTCGGTGACCTGTACGAGCGGGACTCGCCGCGCCGCGACGCCGGGTTCTCCATCTTCTACATGGGCATCAACCTGGGTGCGTTCATCGCGCCGCTGATCACCGGCTTCCTCGGCGAGAAGATCAACTGGCATCTGGGGTTCGGCGCCGCCGCGGTCGGCATGACCTTCGGCGTGCTCCAGTACGTGCTGGGCCGCCGCAACCTCGGCGAAGCCGGCGCCCGCCCGGCGGACCCGCTACTCGGCGCCGACCGGCGGCGCGCGCTGACCCGCGTCGGCGTGGCGAGCGTCGTGGTGCTCGCCGTCCTGCTGGTGCTGCTGGTGGCCGGCTGGTTCACCGTCGACACGGTGGTCAACCTGCTCACAGTGGTGACGGTGCTGGTGACAGTCGGCTACTTCGCGCGGATCCTCACCGACCGGGAGATCAGCGGCACCGAACGCAGCCGGATGAAGGCGTACGTGTGGCTGTTCCTGTTCGCCGCCTCGTTCTGGCTCATCTACGACCAGGCCGGGTCGGTGCTGAACATCTTCGCCGCCGACCAGACCGACCGGTCGGTGGGCGGGTTCACGTTCCCGGCGTCCTGGTTGCAGTCGGTGAACCCGATCCTCATCATCATCGGCGCGCCGCTGGCCGCCGCGCTGTGGCTCAAACTCGGCCACCGGGTGTCCACGCCCACGAAGTTCGCCGTCGGCCTGGTGCTCAACGGCCTGTCGTTCGTGCTGATGGCCGCCGCCGCGCAGGCCGCCGTCGGCGGCGACCTGGTCTCACCGCTGTGGCTCGTCGCGGTGTACGCGATCCAGGTCGCCGGTGAGCTGTCCCTGAGCCCGGTCGGCCTGTCCGCCACCACGAAACTCGCCCCGGTCAAGTACGCGAGCCAGATGCTGGGCCTGTGGTTCCTCGCCACCGCCGTCGGCGACGCCATCGGCGGTCAGGTGGCCCGGCTGGCCGGCACCTGGTCCCAGCCGGTCTACTTCCTGACCTTCGGGCTGGCCTCGGTGGTGCTGGGCCTGGCCGCGGTGATGTTCACCCGCCAGATCCGGCACCTGATGGCCGGCATCCACTGACAGCGCTCACCCCGCCGGGGTCGGCGGCAGTGGCAACGGCAGGCCGGGCAGCCCGTCGATGCTGGTGGCGACGTGGTCCTTGCCGGCGAAGTACGCGCTCAGCGACGCGTCGTCCTCCCGGGCGAACCGCCGTTCGTGCAGGTCACGGTCGGCGTCGTAGGTCATGAACGGCACCGCGTAGCCGCAGGTGTCGCGGACCAGCTCGGCGCGGACCACGATGATCGCCCGCAGCCCGTGCGGACCCGGGTCGATGTCGGGGAAGTGGGCCAGCAGGCCGGGCCAGCGCGGGTCGTCGCGGAACACCGGCTCACCGCGCCCGTGCACCCGCACGATGTTCGGCGGGCCGGCGAACGCGCACCACATCAGCGTGATCCGGCCGTTCTCCCGCAGGTGGGCGATGGTCTCGGCGTTGCTGCCGGCGAAGTCCAGGTACGCCACGGTGTGCTCGTCGAGCACCGCGAAGCAGCCGCGCAGCCCTTTCGGGGAGAGGTTGACGGTGCCGTCACCGGACAGCGGGGCGGTGGCCACGAAGAACATCGGCTGCGCCTCGATGAAGTCCCGCAGCCGCCCGTCGATGCGCTCGTACGTCTTTCCCATGCCCCGATCCTCGCCGCCCGACCGGGTGCGGCGCTGCCCCGTTCCCAGCCCGTGGCCGCCTCAGCCGGTACGCGTGCCGAGCCGTGCCAGCGCCGTCGCCAGATCGCTCACCTGGTCGGCGAGCTGCCCGGCCCGGCGCTGCGCGGCGTCCCGGTCGGCCTCGATCACCGCCGTCCGCGCGGCCAGGTCGGCCGCCCGGGCCTCGGCGGCGCTCGCGGCCCGCCGCGCGTCGGCCAGCTCCGCGGCGAGCGCGTCCCGCTCGGCGGTACGGGCCGTAGCCTGCTCCACCGCGGCGGCCATGTCGGCACGGGCGCGATCGACGGAAGCGGCAGCCTCGGCACGGACGGCCTCGATCGCCGCGCTCGCCTCGGCACGGGCTCGTTCCAGCGCCGCCTCGGCGTCGGCGCGTGCCGCGTCGGCGCGGTCCCGCTCGGCGAGGGCCTGCCGCGCGGCCGCAACCTCGGCGTCGGCACGTTCGGCGGCGGTCCGGGCCGTGCGCTCCGCCTCGGCGGTCCGCCCCTGGGCGGCCTGCGCGTCGGCGCGCGCCCGGTCGGCCTCGGCGCGGGACTGTTCGGCCCGGTCCAGGGCCTCGGTGGCGGAGCGGGTGGCCCGCTCGGCGTCGGCCCGGGCGGCGTCCCGCTCGGCGGTCAGCTCGGCCGCGCGGCGGCGTTCGGCGTCACGTTCGGTGCGTACCGTGCGCAGTTCGTGCCGGGCCGCGTCGCGGTCGCGTTCGGCCTGCACCCGCAGCGCCTGCGCGGCGCCCGCCTCGGCGCGCGCGGCGTCGCGGGCGTCCTCGGCCGCGGCGGCCCGCTCGGCGGCGGCGGACGCGGTGGCCTCCGCCCGTTCGGCGCGGTCGGCGGCGGTGTCGCGGTCGGCGTACGCGGCGCGGGCCTGCTGCCGGTCGCGGGCCGCCGCGGCGGNCGCGTCGCGTTCGGCGTGCGCGGCGGCGACCTGCGCCGACGTCTCCGCGCGCAGCTCGGCGAGCTGCCGCTCCACGCCGGCCGGTGACAGTTCGGCGTGCAGCGCCTCGGTGAGCGTCTCCACGATCTGGTCGAGCCGGTCCACCGCCTCCCAGGTGCGCGCCACCTGCCCGGGCAGGCCGGGGAAGTTGCGGTGACGCATCCGCGAGTTGCGGGCGGCCCGCTGGCAGGCGCCGTCGTTGTCCCGGCAGTAGCGGAACGGGCGGCCCGCGCCGACGCGCTGCGGCACGTCGCGTCCGCAGTGGGCGCAGGGTCGGGTGTCGGTGGCGGGCTCGGCGTCCATCGGGGGCGAAGTCTAGTGGGCTGCGTCCGCGCGGGCCGCGCCGTCGAGGGTGTAGCGGCGTTGCAGCAGCACGGCGACCACCATCACGGCGGCGGGCAGCAGCCCGAAGCCGTAGCGCAGCGCGTCCAGCGCGGCCGGGGACTGGGTCACGGTCTGCCCGGCGGTCGAGGCCACGAACCCGCCGGCGGCGAGGCACAGCGCGTACGCGTAGGGGCCGAGCGCGGCGCCGGTGGCCTCGGTGGCGGTCCACACCCCGGTGTACGTGCCGGCCCGCTCGGTGCCGCCTGCCGCGCGGATCACGTCGGGCAGCATCGAGAACGGCAGCAGTTGCATGCCGGCGAACGCCACCCCGAGCACCGCCACGGCGGTCACCAGGACCGGCAGTCCGGCGGGGCGGCCGATCGCCAGCACCAGCGACCCGGCGGCGAACGCGGCCTGCCCGGCGAGCAGGGCACGTTGCTTGCCGATCCGCCGCGCCACCGCCAGCCAGCCCGGGGTGACCAGCAGCGCGGGTGCGACGATCGCGGCCACCAGCACTGTGGTGAGTCCGGGGCGGCCCAGTTCGTACTCGGCGTAGTAGGGCACCCCGGCGAGCACCAGGTGGGTGGTGGTGGACATGGCCAGGTACGCGCCGACCAGCCAGCGGAACTGCCGGTCCCGCAGGCTCGCCGCCAGCGCCCGCCACCCGCCCGGGCCGTGCGGCGGGACCGTGTCGGCGGCGGTGCGGCGCAGCCGGCCGATCCCGGCGACGCCGACCAGCATCGCGGCGAGCATCCCTGCCGCCAGCACCACGCCCATCCGCAGGTAGCCGTCGCGTGTGGCGTCGTCGCCGCCGGCCAGCAGCGGCGCGAGCAGTCCGGAGACCAGGATGCCGAGCGTCAGCACCACCATCCGGAACGCCATCAGCCGGGTCCGCTCGTGGTAGCCGATCCGCAGGTCCGCCGGGGTCGCCAGGTAGGGCACCTGGTACGCGGCGAACAGCAGGTTGCCGGCGACGAAGAACACCGCCACCCAGCCGGCCGCGGCGGCGCCGGTGAGGCCGCCGGGCACCGCGAACAGGGCGGCGAACGCCAGCGGCAGCACGCATCCGGCCAGCAGCAGCCGGCGGCGGTGGCCCCGGCGGGCCTGCTCCACGTCGCAGCGGTGCCCGATCCACGGGTGCAGCAGCACGTCGGCGATCTTCGGCAGCAGCAGCGTGAGCCCGGCGAGCCACGGCGCGACCGCCAGCACGTCGGTCAGGAAGTAGAGCAGCAGCAGCCCGGGCACGGTGACCCAGACGCCCATGCCGAGTGAGCCGGTGGCGAACCCGACGAGCGGGCCGCGCGGCAGGGTGACCGCGTCGGAGCGCTGATCCAGCCCGGTCATGGCGGTCTCCTGTCCTCGGGGCGCGCCGCCCCCAATCCAACGGTTGCTGGATTGTAGGGGTAACAATGGCCGGATGACCATGCCTCGCCGCCGTCCGGGCCGGCCCCGCCGCGACGACCAGCGGCCGACCCGTGACCTGGTGCTCGCCGCCGCCACCGCCTTGTTCGCCGAGCGGGGCTTCGACGCGGTGAGCGTCCGCGACGTCGCCGCCGCGGCGGGCGTGGACGCGGCCACCGTCGTGCACCACACCGGCACCAAGGCGCAGCTCTACGACGCCTGCTTCGCCCGGGTGTTCAGCGCCGAGCGGGAGGTGATCGAGGCAGCAGGGGAACGCGCCCGGGCGGCCCTGGCAGCGGGCCCGCAGGACGCGCTGCGGGCGCTGCACGACCTGGTGGACGTGTTCGTCGACTTCCTGGAGGACCGGCCGGAGACGACAGCGCTGTGGCTGCGCCGCTGGCTGGAGCCACAGCGGCACGGCGAGCTGGACCGCCGCTACGCCGCCCCGCTGTACGGGCTGGTCGAGGAGCTGCTGGTGGCGGCGTCCGGGGCCGGCGCGCTGACCGAGCCGACCCCGCACGTGACTGTGCGTTCCCTGGTCTGGGCGGTGCACGGGCACGTGGTGGCGCTCGCCGCCGGGACCGGCTCGGGGGCGCGGGAGCGCCGGGAGTTCCGGGCGTTCGTGCACCGGTTCCTCGACGCCCTTTACGCCGGCGGCCCGGGAGACACCCGCCCTTGACGCCGGCCCGCGCTCCCGGGATTATCCATCAATCGTTGGATTAAGGAGGCGGGTATGGCCACACCCAGGGTCGCTGTCGTCGGCGCCGGAGCCGCCGGGCTGGCCACGCTCAAGGCGCTCGCCGACGCCGGTGTCCCGGCGGTGGCGTTCGAGGCGGCGGACACGCTCGGCGGCCTCTGGGTGTACGGCGCCCCCGGCTCGCCCGCGTACCGGACGCTGCACCTGAACACCAGCAAGGGGCGCACCGAGTTCGCCGACCATCCGATGCCCGCCGACTGGCCCGACTACCCCGACCACGCCCGCGTCGCCGGCTACCTCGGCGACTACGCCGACCGGTTCGGGCTGCGCGAGACGGTACGGCTGCGGCACACCGTCGAGCGGGTCACCCGCACCGGCGACGGCTGGCGGGTGCGGGCCACCGGCCCGGACGGCCCGGTCGAGGTCGACGTCGAGGCGGTGGTGGTCGCCAACGGGCACAACCGGGTGCCGAAGCGACCCGAGCCGTACCCGGGCGAGTGCACCGCCGAGCAGATGCACAGCCATGACTACCGCGGCCCGGAACAGCTCGCCGGGCGACGGGTCCTCGTGGTCGGCGGCGGCAACTCGGCCATGGACATCGCCGTCGACGCCTCGTACGCCGCCGAACGCACGCTGCTGTCGCTGCGCCGCGGCGTGTGGGTGGTGCCCAAGTACCTGCTCGGCCGCCCGTCGGACACGCTCAACGGCGCGCTGGCCCGGCGGCTGCCCTGGCGGCTGCGGCAGCGGATCAGCCAGACCATGATCACCACTGCGGTCGGCCCGCCCACCCGGTACGGGCTGCCCGCACCGGCGCACGGCTTCCTCCAGGACCACCCGACGCTGTCCGACGCGCTGCTGTCCCGGATCACCCACGGCGACATCCAGGCCCGGCCCGGCATCGCCCGCTTCGACGGCGACCGGGTCGAGTTCACCGACGGCCGCCACGACGAGATCGACCTGATCGTCTGGTGCACCGGCTACCGGGTCGAGGTGCCGTTCCTCGACCCGGCGCTGCTCGGCGACGGCGCCGACCGGCTGCCGCTGTACCGGCACGTGTTCCACCTGGACGCCCCCGGGCTGGCGTTCGTCGGGCTCATGCAGTCCACCGGCGCGGCGTTCCCCCTGGTCGAGGCGCAAGCCCGGCTGGTGGCCGCGCGCCTGGCCGGCACCTGGACGCCACCGGATCCGGCCCGGCAGGCCGCCGCCTGCCGCGACGAGCTGCGCGCCGCCACCGCCCGGTGGGGGCAGCGCCGCCCGCACATGCGCGTCGACTTCGACGTCTACCTGGCCGAACTGGGCCGCGAACTGGCCGCCGGCCGGCGCCGCGCCGGAGCGGCCCGATGAGCGCGGCAGGCCGTGAGCGGACCGGAGTGAACGCGCCGGGCCGTGGCAGCGGGCTGGCCGGACGGCGGGTGCTCGTCACCGGCGCCCGGGGCACGTTCGGGCAGCACCTGGGCGCGGCGCTCACCGCCGCCGGCGCTCACGTGGTCGGGCTGGACCTGCACGCCGACCCCGACGTCACACCGCCGGTGCTCGGCGTCGACCTGACCGACCCGGCCGCGACGCCACCGGCGGTGGCCGCGGCCGTCGACCGGCTCGGCGGGCTGGACCTGCTCGTCAACAACGCCGGTGTCGGCGGACCCGCGCCCGCCGAGCTGCCGCCCGACGAGGTGGTACGCCGCCAGATCGAGGTGAACCTGCTCGCCGCCTGGCGCACCACCGCCGCCGCGATGCCGGCCCTGGAGGCGGCCCGCGGCCGGGTGATCTTCGTGGCCAGCCGGATGGCGGTGCTGCCGCTGCCGCTGGCCGCCGCGTACGGGGTCAGCAAGCGGGCGCTCGTCGCGTACGCCGACGCGCTGCGCCACGAAGTCGGCACCCACGTGGGCGTCAGCGTCGTCTACCCGAGCATGGTCGCCTCCCCGATCCACGACAGCACCGTGGCGGCCGGGCTGTCGCTGAGCGGGGTGTCCCGCCCGGAGCCGGTCGAGGGGGTGGTGGCCGCGATCCTGCGCGCCGCGACCGCCCGGCGCGCGCCACGGGACGTCGCCACCACCCGGCGCGGCCGGATCGAACTGGCGCTGGCCCGGCACGCTCCGGCGCTGGCCGACCGGATGGTGCGCCGTACCGTCGCCACAAGACTGGCCGCCGGTGACCTGGACGGCGCGGCGCTGGCCGAGGGCATGGTCCGGCGGCACCGGCAGGACCGCCGGTAGCCTGCTCGCCATGGCCGTCTCGCCCTACATCGCCCGGCTGCGCCGCCACGTCGGCCACGACCTGCTCATGCTGTACGGCGTCAGCGGCGTGGTCACCGACGACGCGGGACGGGTGCTGCTGGCCCGCCGGGGTGACAACGGCCGCTGGTCGGTCCCGGCGGGCACCGTCGATCCGGGCGAGCAGCCCGCCGACGCGCTGGTGCGGGAGGTCCACGAGGAGACGGGCGTCAAGGTGGCGATCGACCGGCTCGCCGGTGTCGCCACCCACCCGGTGGTCTACCCCAACGGCGACGCCTGCGAATACCTGAACATCTGGTTCCGCTGCCGGGCGGTCGGCGGGGCGCCGGCGGCCGACGGCGACGAGTCGCTGGCGGTGGCCTGGTTCGCGCCGGACGCGCTGCCCGACCTGGACGACTGGGCGCGGCTGCGGATCGGCACCGCGCTCACCGACGACGTTCCGCCCTGGTACGCCGCGCCGGGACAGAGCCACCCGGCGCTGCACCAGCCCGACAATCTCTAGCCGAACGCCACCTCGTACGGCCGGCCCGGGGTCAGCGCCACCGCACGATGGCCGCCGGGCGCGTGCACTACCACGCGCTGCGCCACCGGCGACACCAGCCGCGCCCGCACCCGGCCCGGCGTCCAGGTCAGCTCCTCGACGGTGACGCGGCCCCGGCAGGTGATGCCGCGCAGCGTGCCCGAACGCAGGCCCGGCAGCGGCGCGGGGAGCAGCCGTAGCGTCCCCGGCCGGGACTGCACGAGCGACTCGATCAGCACCGCCGGCAGCGCGTGCGCGGCGTCGGCGTTGTACGTGGTCCGGCCCGGGTTGTGCGCGCTCATCAGCGACCGGAAGAACATGTCCGCGCCGAGGATCTTGCGCAGGTTCGCCGTGACCAGTTCGCCGTCGCGCAGCCGTGCCGCCGCCAGCGCCCGGTGCAGGCTGCCGTGCGCGGACCGGTTCTCGTCGCCGCGCAGCGTCAGCGCCCGGTGCGCGGCGGCGGCCAGCTCCGGGGTGTCGTCCGGGTCGATCTCGTGCAGCGGCCACACCGGATACAGGTGGCTGACGTGCCTGTGGTCCTCGTCGCCGGTGCTGCCCGGCCACGCCCACTCGGCCAGCGCGCCGCGCCCGTCCACCAGGTAGCCGGGCGGCCGCACCCCGGCCCACCGGTCTTCGCCGGTCACCTCGGCGGCCAGCCGCAACGCGTGCCGGGCCGCGGCGACGTCCATCGTGGCGTTGACCGCGACCGGCGCGACCCGGCCGGTGTCGTCGTACGGGCCGGTCTCCGGCGAGTACGACGGCACCAGCGCCGGCCGCCCGTCCACGACGGTCAGCACGTCGGCGAAGAAGTCCGCCACCTCGGCCAGCCAGCCGGCCACCTCGCCCAGCGGCTCACCGGTGACCAGGTGGTGTTCGTGCAGCGGGTGCAGCAGCCAGTCCGCGCCGGCCAGCCACGCGGTGAACGGCCAGTCGGGGTGGACGTGGAACAGGTACCCGTGCTCGCCGTCGGTGCGGCTGGGTGCCAGCAGCCCGCGCGCCCCGTACACCGTGCGGGCGTTGGCGCGCCAGTGGTCCACCTGCGCGGCGACCAGCCGGGCGTGCGCGGCTGTCACCTCCGGCAGCGCGCCCACGTTCGCGCCCGCCAGTTGCAGGTTCAGGTTCGCGTCGGTGGTGAAGTCACCGGCCCACGCGGCGTCCCAGGAGCCCAGCCACAGCCCGGTCAGCCGGGGCGGCAGCACCCCGCTGGCGCTGAACAGCAGGTACCGGCCGGCGTGGAACAGCCGTTCCAGCAGCGCCGGGTCCAGCCGGTCCGGCGCGGCGGCCTGCCGGGCCAGCAGCTCACCGACTGGTAGCGCCCGGTCGGCGGCGGGCACGCCGAGGTCCAGGCCGACCCGGGTGTACGGGCCGCGATGGCGCGGCACGTGCCGCGCCAGCAGCGTGTCGTAGTCCCCGGTCAGCGCGGCGAGCCGCCCCTCCGAGGCCCGGGTACGCCACGGCGGCGCGCCGGGCCGGTCCACGAGCGTGGTGAGCAGCGCCGGTCCGCGTACCCGCACCCGGTCGCCGTCGACGGTCACGTCGCCGCGCAGCAACGTCAGCCCCTCGAACCCGTACGCGCCGCCGGCGTCCGGATAGCGGGCGCGGACCCGCAGGAACACCAGCCCGTCGCGGCGGTACGCGGCGTGCTCGTACACCACGCCGGCCGGCTTGCCGGGCAGCTCACCCGTCGCCCCGACCACGCAGTCGCCCTGGTCGAGGTGCAGCACCGCCACGTCGTCGGCGCGGGAGGCGAAGCAGCGCCGCCGCCCGCCCGACCACTCGACGGTCACCTCCCCGGTGGTGAAGTCGGTGTCGCGCCGGTAGTCGCGTACCGGTCCGGGCGGCGCGTCGACGGTGAGCACGTACCCGGGGTGGAACGACTGGGTCCACTCCAGTTCCCGGCCGCCGGTGAGTAACCGGGCGGCCTCGGCCCGGCGTCCGGCGAGCACCAGCGCGCGGATGTGCGGCATCCGGCCGGCCAGCTCGGGCGCGCGGGCGTCCCGGGTGCCGTTGGGCAGGACGAGCCGGTGGTGGTTCACCACGATCCGTTCCGCGTGCGGCCGCCCGTGGACCATGAGTCCCAGCTCGCCGTTGCCGGTGAGGAACGCGTCCGTCCAGTCGTCGGCCGGTGCGGTGTCGTGGATGCGGTGCGCCGTCACCGGCCGGCGCTGGTGTCCCGCACGGTGAGGTGCGGTTCCAGCAGCGTCACCTCCGGCACCGGCTCACCGTTCAGGCGCCGCATCAGCAACGCCACCGCCTGCCGTCCGACCTCCTCGGCGGGCACCGGTACGCAGGTGAGCCCTGACTGCTCGGCCAGCTCGTCCGGGCAGATCGCGACCACCGACACGTCGCGGGGCACCCGGCGGCCCAGCAGCGGCAGCGTGGCGAGCACCGGCCCGACCGCGGACTCGTTCTGCACGACCAGCCCGGTGACGTCCGGGTGGTCGGCGAGCAGCGCCTCCAGGTCCCGGCGTACCGCGGCCGGTCCCTCCTCGCAGGGCCGGGTCACCGCGTCGACGCCGAGCCGCTCGGCCGCGGCGCGTACCCCGGCGCGGGTGCGGTGGGCGAACCCGGTGCCCCGGTCGTAGACCGCGGCGGGGGCGCCGAGCAGCGCGATCCGCCGGTGCCCGGCGGCGGCCAGGTGTTCCACGCACAGCTCACCGGCGCGCCGGAAGTCGAGGTCCACGCAGGCCAGCCCGGTGCTGTCGGCAGGGTGCCCGATCAGGACGCCGGGTAGCGCCAGTTCGCGCAGCAGCGGCACCCGGGAGTCCTCCAGCTCCACGTCCATCAGCAGCACGCCGTCGACGAGCGCGCTGCCGACGATGCGGTGCAGCCCGGCCGGTCCCTCGTCGGCGGTGACCAGCAGCACGTCGTGGTCGTAGCGGCGGGCGGTGGTGACCACGGCGGTGGCGAACCGCATCACCACTGGCACCTGCATGCCGGTACGCAGCGGCAGCACCAGCGCGATCACGTTGGCCTTGCGGCTGGCCAGCGCGCGGGCCCCGGCGTGCGGGTGGTAGCCGAGCGCGCGGACGCTGGCGAGCACCCGTCCCCGGGTGGTGGCCGAGATGGTGCGTTTGCCGCTGAGCACGTACGACACGGTGCTGGCGGCCACTCCGGCGTGCCGGGCCACGTCGGCGATGGTGACCTGCTCACCCGGGGTGCGCCCGCTCATCGGACCGCCCCGATGCGGGAGCCCGCCGGCTCGGCGGTGGCGTCGCCGCCGGTCACTGTCAGCGCGCCGGCGAGCCGGATGTCCCGCGCGGACCGGCCGACCAGCACCGAGTGGACGGCGTCCTCCACCACCATCGCGGCGCGGGTCTCGTCCCACCAGGCCAGGTCGGCGGTACGCAGCCGCAGCGTCACCCGGGCGGCGCAGCCCGGGTCGAGCGTGACGCGGGCGAAGTCGCGCAACTGCCGCAGCGGCTGCTTGACCCGGGAGCGCCGCTGGCGGGTGTAGAGCTGCACGACCTCGGTGCCCGGGCGGCGGCCCGTGTTGGTGACCTCGACGCTCACCTCCACCTCCTCGCCGGCGCGCGCCGTGGTGGTGCTCAACCGGAGGTCAGCGTAGTCGAACGTGGCGTAGCTGAGCCCGTGCCCGAAGGGGTACAGCGGCTCACCCCGGTGGTACAGGTACGTGGCGTCGGCGCTGATGACGTCGTAGTCGAGCAGGTCGGGCAGTTCGGCGGCGTCGGCGTACCAGGTCTGGGTGAGCCGCCCGCCCGGGTCGGCGGCGCCGAGCAGCACATCGGCCAGCCCGTTGCCGTGCTCCTGTCCACCGTGGGCGCTCCACAGCACCGCCGGCACGTGCTCCTGCGCCCAGCCCACCGCGTACGGGTAGCTGCTCGTCAGCGCCAGCACGGTACGCGGGTTCGCGGCGTGCACGGCCCGCAGCAACTCGGCCTGCCCGGTGGGCAGCGCCAGGTCGGCCCGGTCCTCGGTCTCCCGGCCGTTGACCATCGGGTGGTTGCCGAGCACCACCACCGCCACGTCGGCTTCGGCGGCGAGCGCGGCGGCAGCGGCGGCCCCGTCGACGAGCAGCGTCACGGTGAACACGGCCGGGTCGCCGGTGGCGACGCTCAGCCGTCCGTCCGGTGCGACGCCGACGTGCCGGCCGGTGGCGAGGTGGTGCAGCAGCGCGGTGCCGTCGGGCCGGTGGTGCAGGCGGAACGTCTCGCGTACCACCCAGCCGCCCGGTCCGTCGCGGTCGGCGACGAGGGCGCCGGTGTCGTCGGCGCCGACGTACCGGCCGGTGTCCACGGCGCGCAGCGCCACCACGTCCTGCCCCCAGTCGACCACGTCGAACTCGGCCGCTGTGTCGCCGAGCGCCAGCGGGCCGCCGTCGTTGCGTACCGCGCGGTCGCCGACGTGCAGGGTGATCCGGTCGGTGCCGGGGTGGGTGGTCACCTCGGGCAGGCGTCCGAGCAACCCGGCGTACGGGCTGATGGTGTACGGCGGGGTGCCGCTGTACCAGTCGGTGAGTACGGTGTCGGCGAGCGGGCCGAGCACCGCGACCCGGGTGCCGGGGCGCAGCGGCAGCAGGCCGTCGTTGCGCAGCAGCACCACCGACTGGCGGGCGGCCTCGCGGGCGAGTTCCCGGTGGGCGAGGCTGTCGAGCGTGTCCGGCGGCACGTCGTCGTGGGGGTCCGGGGCCAGGTCGCCCAGCCGCGACCGGACGGACAGGATCCGCCGTACCGCCCGGTCCACGTGGGAGGGCTCGATCAGTCCGCGCGCCAGCGCCTCGGTGAGGCGCTCCACTGTGGGGGCGGTGTCCTCGTCGTCCTCGGTGAAGCTGTCGATGCCGGCACGCAGCGCGGCGGCGAAGCCTGCCACGTGGTTGGGCAGGTACTCCTGCACGCCGGCGATGTTGCCGACCGCCCCGGCGTCACCGACCACCATGATCTCGTCGTCGGCGTAGCCGCGCAGCTCACCCTCGATGAGCGGGCTCAGGTGCGCCGGTACGCCGTCGACCAGGTTGTACGACGCCATCACCGCCACCGCCGCACCTGCGGCCAGGGGAGCGCGGAACGCGGGCAGTTCGTACTCGTGCAGCACCCGGGGCGGCAGGTCGCTGGAGGTGGTGGCCCGGTCGGTCTCGTTGTTGTAGCCGAGGAAGTGCTTGAGCGTCGGCGCGGTCCGCAGCCGGATCGGGTGGTCGCCGCGCAGCCCCAGCGCGTACGCGGTGGCGAGCCGGCCGGTCAGCCACGGGTCCTCGGACCAGCCCTCCTCGTTGCGCCCCCACCGGGGGTCGCGCAGCGGGTTGACCACCGGTGCCCACACGTTGAGGCCGACGCGGTCCGGGTCGGCCCGGTGCTTGACCCGCACCTCGTCGCCGACGGCGGCCCCGACCGCCCGGATCAGGTCCGGGTTCCAGGTCGCGGCCAGGCCGATCGCCTGCGGGAAGACGGTGGCGGTGCCGAGCCACGCGACGCCGTGCAGCGCCTCGGTGCCGGTGCGGAACGCGCGCAGGCCGAGCCGGGGCACCGGCGCCTGCCACTGGTGCAGCAGGCCGAGCTTCTCCGGCAGCGTGAGCCGGGCCAGCAGGTCGTCGAGACGGTGGGGGACGGGGTCGGTCATGGTGGGCGCCTCCGGTCGGCGTACGTGCTGCTGCTCGTTAGTCGAAGCGCTTCGACTAACGAGCCGGTGATGCGGCGGCGCGTACGCGAAAAGGGGTGGTGGTGGGGGTCGGCGGTGTCGGCCCGGAGCGGTGGTGAAGCGCTTCGACAACCGCCGAAAAACACGCCGCTTCGCAGGTTGCCCGGTCCCGGAACGCGGCGCTACCGAGGTTGACACCTTCCGGCGGGTGCGGTCAAGGGGTCATCCGGCGGGCAGGCGTCCCGCCTCCACTGTGGCCATTGCGGCGGTGGCCCCGCCCAGCGCGCCGGCCGCGGAACCGAGCGTGCTGGCCTCCAGCCGCACGCCGGGTGGGACCGGTGTGCGGGCGGCGAGTTCGGCGTGGGCGGCCGGCAGCAGCCACGGCGCGAGCGCCGCCAGGTGACCGCCGACCACCACCACCTCCGGGTCGAGTAGCCCGGACAGCACCGACACGGCCTGCCCGAGCAGCCGGCCTATCTCGGTGAGCCCGGTCCGTACCGGGTCGTCCCCGGCGCGGGCCAGGGCCTGGATCCGTTCGATCTCCGGCAGGTGGTCGGTGACCGGCCCGGCGTCTGGTAGTAGCCGGCGGATCACCGCGTCCACGCCGAGCAGCGCGGTGAGGCAGCCGCGCCGCCCGCAGTCGCAGGCCGGGCCGTCAGCGGCCAGCGGCAGGTGCCCGACGTCCCCGGCGAAGCCCCGGCCGCCGCGCAGCAGCCGGCCGCCGCTGATCAGGCCCGCGCCGATCGCCGGGCCGCCGGTGAGGTGCACCAGATCGGTGGTGGCGGCGTACGGGCCGTGCCGCCGCTCGGCCAGCACGGCGAGGTTGGCCTCGGTGTCGACGGCGACGGGGAAACCCGGGTCGCGTAGCGCGCGGCGCACCGACGCCGCAAGCGGCACGCCGCGCCAGCCCAGCGCCGGGGCGGCCGGCACGTCGCCGTCCGGGTCGACCAGCCCTGGTACGGCCACGGTCAGGCCGAGCACGGTGCGGTCGGCGCCGATCCGGGTGACGGCGCGCCGGACCAGCGTGGCGAGCGCCTTCACCGTCTCCTCGGGACCGGCGGTGGCGGCGGGGAACGCCCGTCGCCAGGTGAGCACCGGGTCGCCGCCCGGTCCGGCGGCGACCGCCACCAGTTCGTCCGCGCCGACGCGCAGGCCGAGCCCGACGTAGCGGGAGCCGTCGAGCACGAGCATGGTGGCCGGGCGGCCCACCCGGTTCTCGGTCAGCCCGGTCTCCCGCAGCAGGCCGTGCTCGATCAGCTCGGCGACCAGGCTGGAGACGGTGGCCTTGTTCAGCCCGGTGTGCGCGGCCACGTCGGCCCGGGAGCAGGGGGCATGCCGGCGGACGTGCCGGAGCACGGCGGCCCGGTTGGTCACCCGCACGTCGCCGAGGTCGGCCGTCGGCCGGTCGATGCTGATCACGTACTGCCCGCCTCCTGCGCCCGGCCCGAGTTCGGCTACAGCTTAAACTAAATGGGCGAGATTCCGGCCGGCCGGTCTCCGCCGCCGAGCCACGGCGCGAACGGCGTCACCGGGACCGCCTCGCCGTCGAGCACCACCCGGCGCGGCGGGTCCTCCCCGACCACGCTGACCCGCCGTACGTCCAGCGGTCCGTCCACGCGTACACGCAGCGTGTCCCCGTCGCGCACGGCGGTGATCGTGGTGTCGCCGTCGGGGTCGTGCATCACGCTCACGCCGTCCACGCCGCCCCAGGCCACCAGCGTGACGTCCCGGAACGCGTCGGTCCCGACCGTCGCCGCGGGCGCCACAGTGGGGATCAGTGCGCCGTGCCGCACGTACAGCGGCAGCCGATCGAGCGGCACGCTCACCCGCAGGTGCCGGCCGCCGGGGTGCCGCTGCCCCGTGTACGCGTCGAGCCAGTCGTCGCCCGCCGGCAGGTAGACGGCACGCTCGCCGGACGGGTCGAGCACCGGCGCCACCAGCAGGTCGGGGCCGAGGCGGTACTGGAGGTCGGCGGTCCAGGCCGCCGGGTCGTCCGGGGTGTCGACGAGCAGCGCCCGCAGCATCGGGCCGCCGGTGCGGGCGCTCGCCACCGCCGCCGACCAGAGGTACGGCAGCAGCCGGTAGCGCAGCCGCAGCGCGTCCACCGCGTGCCGTTCCGCCTCGGGCGGGAACTCCCACGGCAGGCGGCTGGTGGTGCCGTGCAGCCGTACCAGCGGGGACAGCGCGCCGAACTGGG
This sequence comes from Micromonospora sp. RV43, assembly GCF_001029515.1. Lineage (NCBI taxonomy): Bacteria > Bacillati > Actinomycetota > Actinomycetes > Micromonosporales > Micromonosporaceae > Micromonospora > Micromonospora sp. RV43. Next base: position 67,195 of record NZ_LEKG01000023.1, read on the forward strand.
TCCAGCGCACGTACAGGTCCGGTTCGGGAGTGCCGTGGAAACCGCCGGTGTCGTGGCTCCAGAACGGCACCCCGGACAGCCCGTGGGACAGGCCGCCGCGCAGCGTGCTGGCCATGCCGGGCCAGGTGGCGTTGACGTCGCCGCTCCACTGGGCGCTGTGCCGCTGCCCGCCCAGGTACGACGAGCGCGCCCACACCGTGCGGTGCCCTGCGACCTCCTCGGTGACGTCGGCGACCGCGTCGTTGAACAGCAGCGCGTACACGTTGTGCAGTTCCACGCCGGTCATGCCGTTGTGCGCCACCGCGTCCGCAGGTACGCCCTCGGCGAAGTCGGTCTTGAACGCCGCGACGCCCTGCGCCAGCAGCGGCCGCAGCAGGCCCTGGAACCAGCGCACCGCTGCGGGGTTCGTGAGGTCCACGATGGCGCACTCCGGGTAGCTGCCGTGCCAGGTGTCGGCGACGTACGTGCCGCCGTCGGGGCGGCGCAGGAAGTACCCGGCGGCCTCGGCCTCGGCGTAGAGCGGGCTGCCGGTCATCAGGTACGGGTTCATCCACAGGCACACCCGGAAGCCCTGTTCGGTGAGGTCCTTGAGCATGCCGTCCGGGTCGGGGAAGGCGTCGGCGTCCCAGCGCAGGTCCGACCAGTGCCCGGCGACCTGCCAGTAGCAGTCGAGGTGCAGCACGTCGCAGGGGATGTCCCGCTCGCGGATGCGCCGGGCCCGTTCCAGCACGCGCTGCTGGCTGTCCGGGAAGAAGCCCGACGAGATCCAGGCGCCGAACGCCCATCTCGGCGGCAGGTACGGCCGTCCGGTCAGCGTGTCGAGCCGGTCGAGCACCCGCTCCGGGGTGGGTCCGGCCAGCACGTAGTAGTCGAGCAGGTCGTCCGGGACGAGGATCTGCACGCTGCTGTGGGTGCTCGCGCACACGTCGAACTGCACCGGCAGCCCGCTGTCGACGAGGACGCCGTAGCCGCGGTCGGACAGGTAGAACGGCACGTTCTTGTGCGAGCGGTCGGACTCGCCGCCGAACGCGTCGAAGTTCCACATCAGCGGTCGCTGGCCGCGCTTGTCCAGCGGCGTGAACTTCTCGCCGAAGCCGACGAACCGTTCGTCGCCGGGTGCGACGAAGCTCTCGTGCCAGGCCACCGGCTCACCGTCGACTGTGGAGCGGCCGAGCGGCAGCGTGCGGCGGCGACCGCTGATGTCCCGGGTGCCGCCGTCGGCGGCCAGCAGCAGCCGACCGTCGGGGGTGAGGAAGCGCAACCCCCACGGGTCCAGGCGCACCTCGGCGACCACGCCACCGGCACCCACCCGGACGCGCCCGTCGGTGACAGTCACCGTGGCCGGGTGCGGCTGCGGGTGGACCAGCGTCAGTGCCCGTGCGGACCGGCTGCGGACGGAGAGGTCGTCGGCGAGGCGTACCCGGATGATCCCGTCCCCGGCGGCCTCGACGCGCGCGGCGAGCGTGCGGCCGGACGCGCAGGTCGCGGTGAGCGTGACCCCGTGCGCATCGGTCGCGGCCACAGCGGCCCGCAGCACGTCGTCGGCGCCCTCCTCGCCGGGGGCGCGGACCGGCAGGTCGGGCGGGTCGGCCACGAACGTCTCGTACGGGACCAGCGGCGGGCGGTACGGCATGGGCGTCTCCTCGCGGCGTCCACGGGCGGTCCCGCCAGTTTCTTTGGAAGCCCAACTAACTGTCAATGATCGACGGCATTGACTTTCCGTCTCACCTGTTCCTATTTTGGCCGGGATGCCAACTAAAGCGCTGTGGGACGACGGCCGGCTCTGCTACGGCGGGGACTGGAACCCGGAACAGTGGCCGCCCGACGTGTGGCGCGAGGACGTCGCCCTGATGCACGCCGCCGGGGTCAACCTGGTCACCGTCGGCGTGTTCGCCTGGTCCCGGCTGGAACCCGAACCCGGCCGCTACACACTCGACTGGCTCGACGACGTGCTGGACCTGCTGCACTCGGCCGGCATCCGGGCCGCCCTGGCCACCCCCACCGCGTCGCCGCCACCCTGGTTCTCGCTGCGTCACCCGGACGCGCTGCCGCTCACCGCCGACGGCGTACGCCTGCACCACGGCGGCCGGGACACCTACTGCGCCGCCGCGCCCGCGTACCGGGACGCCGCCCGCGGCATCGCCGAGGTGCTCGCCGCCCGCTACGCACACCACCCGGCGCTCGCGCTGTGGCACGTGCACAACGAGTACGGCACCACCTGCCACTGCCCGCATGCCGAGACGGCGTTCCGCCACTGGCTCACCACCCGGTACGGCGACCTCGACGCGCTGAACGACGCCTGGGTCACCAGCTTCTGGAGCCAGCACTACTCCGACTGGGCGCAGGTCGGCACCCCCCGCGCCACCCAGTACCTCGCCAACCCCGGCCAGCTGCTCGACTTCCGCCGCTTCTGGTCCGACACGTTGCTGTCCGCGTACACCGAGCAGCGGGACCTGCTGCGCGCGGCGAACCCGGCGGTGCCTGTCACCACCAACTACGTGCTCGGCGACTGGGTGCCGGTCGACCACGCCCGCTGGGCGCGCGAGGTCGACCTGGTGGCGATCGACCACTACCCGTCCGCCACCGACCTGGGCGCGGAGGAGCAGACCGCGTTCGCCGCCGACCTGGCCCGCGGCTGGGCCCGCCACGGCGCCGGACGGCCGGTGCCGTGGCTGCTCATGGAGAGCGCGCCCAACCAGATCCACACCGCCGGGCGCATGCACACCAAGGAACCCGGCCGGATGATCCGGCACAGCCTCGCCCACGTCGCACGCGGCTCCGCCGGGGTGATGTTCTTCCAGTGGCGTGCCCCGGCCGGCGGCGCGGAACGCTTCCACTCCGCAGTCGTCTCGCATGCCGGCGCCGACACCCGCGTGTTCCGCGAGGCCGCCGACCTGGGCGCCGCGCTGGGCCGGCTCGCCGGGACCGCGCCGGGCCGCGTCCAGGCGGCGGTGGCCATCGCGTACGACGCGGCGAGCGGCTGGGCGCTGCGGCACCCGGGGATGCCCCGCGACGGACTCGACCACCCCGGCGAGGCGGCCGCCGTGCACCGGGCGCTGTGGCACGCGGGCGTCACCGCCGACGTGGTGCCGCCCGGCGCTCCGCTCGACGGCGCCCGGCTGCTCGTGCTCCCCGCCCTCTACCTCGCCTCCGACGCCACAGTCGACTGGGTACGCCGGCACGTCCACGGCGGCGGGCATCTGCTGGTGACCTGGCTCAGCGGCGTCGCCGACGAGCACGCCCGGGTACGCCTCGGCGGCTACCCGGGCGCGTACCGGGATCTGCTCGGCGTGCGGGTGGAGGAGTTCCACCCCCTCGCCGACGACGAACACGTGCCGCTGACCGGCGGCGGGACCGGCCGGATCTGGTCCGAGACGGTGCACCCGGCCGGCGCGGAGACGGTCAGCGCGTACGCCGGGGGAGTGCCGGCGGGCCGTCCCGCGATCACCCGGAACCGGGTCGGCGACGCGTACGCCTGGTACGTCTCCACCCGCCCCGACGACGACACGTACCGGCGGCTGCTCACCGAGGCGGCCCGGCTCGCCGGTGTGGCCCCGGCCTGCCCCGGCGCGCCCGAGGGTGTGGAGGCGGTACGCCGCCACGACGGCCTGCTCTACCTGCTCAACCACACCGACCGGCCGCAGCGGGTGCCGGCTGCCGGGTTCGAACTGCTCACCGGCGCGGCTGTCGACGGCGAGTTGACGGTGGCGCCGGGCGGCGTGGCGGTGGTACGCGAGGAGATCCCGTGACGCGGCTCTGGTGGTGGGACGTCCTCGGGCGCTGAGGTGCGTACCCGGTCACGGGGTGGCGACGGCGGCGCGGGAGCGGTCGGCGGCGATCCGCACCGCGAGCGCCGCCAGCACCGTGCCCATCACCCACCGCTGCACGCGCGCCCAGCCCGGCCTGCGAGTGAGGAACGCCGACACCGAACCGGCGCTCAGCACGATGAGCGCGTTCACGGTCAGCGCCACGACGATCTGGGTCAGGCCGAGCAGCAGACTCTGCACCGCCACGTGCCCGCGCGCCGGGTCGACGAACTGCGGCAGCAGCGACACGTACAGGATGGCGATCTTCGGGTTGAGCAGGTTGGTGACCAGGCCCATGGTGAACAGGCGCCGGGGCCGGTCCGGCGGCAGCGGCGCCGGGGTGAACGCCGACGCGCCACCGGGGCGCAGCGTCCGCCAGGCCAGCCACAGCAGGTACGCCGCGCCGGCCAGCTTCACCGCCGTGTACAGCGGCGGGACCAGCACGAACACGGTGACGATACCGGCCACCGCGGCGGCCAGGTAGACCAGGAAGCCGACGGCCACGCCGAGCAGCGACACCAGCCCGGCCCGCCGCCCCTGCGTCACCGACCGGGACACCAGGTAGACCATGTTCGGCCCGGGCGTGAGCACCAGACCGAGCGCCACAAGGGCGATTCCCAGGACCGCGCCGACAGTGACCACGTCGCCTCCCCGTTGCCGACCGTGAACCGGACCCTACGCCGGTTGCCGCCGTCCGCGGGTGCCCGTGGGGCGCTGGTGGGGTGTTGCGCGGGTCACGTGATCGGGTCGAGGGCGGTGATACTTGCCGCATGTCGATCGTGCTGTCCGCGCCGGCCACCCCGACCGCACCCGCCCTGCTGCTGCGCCCGTGGCGCGACGGCGACGCCGGCGCGCTGATCGAGGCGTACCGGGATCCGGTGCTGCGCGCCTGGACCAGGCATCCGGTGACCGGTCCGGCGCAGGCGCAGGTGTTCCTGCGTCGCAGCCACCAGGGCTGGGCCGCAGGGCACCGGTTCATGTTCGCGGTGCTGGAGGAGGACCGGGTGGCGGCCTGCGTGGTGCTCAAGGATGTCCGCCCGGGACGCCCGTCCGCCGAGATCGGCTACTGGACGGCGGCGCCGGCACGCGGGCGGGGCGTCGCGCCACGGGCGGTGGAGGCGGTCACCGCGTGGGCGTTCGCCCGGTTCGCCGCCACCGGCCTGACCCGCCTGGAGCTGCTGCACCAGGTCGACAACCCGGCCTCCTGCCGGGTGGCGGAGAAGAGCGGGTACGTC